>JAEVZM010000282.1 GCA_023392225.1 Pseudomonadota bacterium | reverse complement strand
GGCTCGACCCTCGGCATCGAAGATGATGCCCCTGAGGAGCGCCGGGGTCTGGGCGCGGGTGCGGCCCGCCTTGGCGCGGGCGCCTTCGGCCATGACGGCATGCACCCGGTCCCAGAGGGACTGGCGGACGATTGCCTCGTGCTCACCGGGATAGGCCGTCCCCTTGTGCACCGCTTCGCCGAGGTAGACCCGGTTGTTGAGAAGCTTGTAGAGGCGGCCCTTGTCGAGGGTCTGGCCGTAGCGGTTCACGAAACCCTCAGCGGTCAGTTCCTTGACCACCGTCGTCACCGAGCCGGTCTGGACGTAACGGGTGAAGATCCAGCGCACCTTCTCCGCCTCCGATTCGTCGATCAGGAGCTTCCGGTTCTCGACCCGATAGCCGAGCGGCGCCCACCCGCCCATCCACATGCCCTTCTTCCGGGACGCAGCGAACTTGTCCCTGATGCGCTCGCCGATGACCTCGCGCTCGAACTGGGCGAAGGAGAGAAGGATGTTGAGGGTGAGCCTTCCCATTGAGGTGGTGGTGTTGAAGGACTGGGTGACCGAGACGAAAGTGACGTCGTTCCGCTCGAACACATCCACCAGCCTGGCAAAGTCCATGAGGGACCGGGAGAGGCGGTCGATCTTGTAGACGACCACCACGTCCACCCGCCCCGCCTCGATGTCGGCGAGGAGCCGCTTGAGCGCCGGGCGCTCAAGGGTGCCACCCGAGATGCCGCCGTCGTCGTAGAAGTCGGGGACCAGCACCCACCCCTCCGCCTTCTGGCTGGCGATGTAGTTCTCGCAGGCCTCCCTCTGGGCGTCGAGGCTGTTGAGTTCCATGTCGAGCCCCTCCTCGCTGCTCTTCCGGGTGTAGACGGCACAGCGGCGCTTGACGACGACACGGGCCGCGGACCCTCTCCCGAGGGCTGTCTCGCCGCGACGGGCGCGCACAGGCGCGTTCACGACCGCCCCCGCTGGTTCCTGAGCCCGAAGAACACCCAGCCGTTCCACCGCGTCCCGGTGATGGCCCGCGCCACCGCCGACAGGGACTTGAAGGGCCGGCCCTGGTACTCGAAGTCTTCTGGCCTCACGGTGACGCAGTGCTCGACCCCATTCCACTCGCGGATCAATCTCGTCCCGGCGATCGGCCGGTGCTCGACGTCACCGCTCCGCTTCGGCTTGCCGTTGTTGCCGAACAACTCCTCGCCGAGCGCCTCGAGCCGCGCCACCGTCTCCGGCTTCAGCCCGCCATACGCAAGTTCCTGAATCCGATACGCCAGCCGGCTTTCGAGAAAGCGCCGGTTGTAGGGCGGCGGCTCGGTCTCGAAGAGGTCGCGCCACTGCTGCTTCAGCTCGACCGTCGGCGTCGTCTTCAGCGCCGCGAGCCGGGCCAGCACCGAGGGCGTCGCAGGATGGCTGGCGTATCGGTTCTCCGTCTTCATCATGCCGTGGTCTCCGGTTCGGTTCCGGCATGACCGCTCGGTGTAGCGAGACAGTCCACCGAACTGTCTCCGGTCCGCGAAGATAAAGGACTGGACTTCCTCGCGCTGAGCCGAACCAGCCCCAGCGCCAGCAACTCGCCGATCTCGGCAATGCGCTCGCGGGTTTCGGCTTCGGAGTCGACTGTGTTGCGGGGGCGCATTGCGATGCCTCAGCGCCGGGGCTCGCCGGGCAGCCGCTTCCGCTCCGCCTCGTATGCCTCGACATCGGAGAGGCAATAGGCGACCCGCCCGCCAATCTTCAGGTAGGGGACGCCAGTGCCGCGATGGCGCCAGCGTTCCAGCGTCCGATGGCTGATCTTCCAACGGCGCGCCAAGTCCCACTGCGTCAGGTGAACAACGTTTCGGGAATCTTCGCTCATGACCACCTCGCTGGTGCGGCCGCCGCGAGATGGGACAGCCGCTGTTGATGCGAGGATGGTGACGATTTCCGCGCTATCGGTCTGTGGTCAGCGCTTGCAGATGTGTGACATCAGCGGCGTTCGGATGGCCGAATTCCGCGGTCCTTCTGATCGCTCCGTGACATCTTGTCGATCGCCGTGACATCAGCCGCGATTGGCTCCATCGAGGAGCGAATCGCGACGCCGCTCGCCAGCCGATAGCCGCTCCGCGGGCAGTTCTCGATCACGTCGTTGCTGCCAAGGGCCCTGTCGTAGGCTTCCGAGAATTTACGTCGGAGAGCGTGACGCACGCGAAGTATCTGCTGGCGAAGGCTCTCTTCGGTCAGACCGAGCCTGTCAGCGAGCGCGGCGGCGCTGATGCTGGCGAACAGACGTGTGGGACGCCGACTGGCGTGATCCTCGAGTCTCTGGTCGGCGAGGACCGACAGGAGTGAATAGGCCACGCCTGACATCCGGACCGTCGGCCCGAACACCGCAGCCTCGGCATCGCGGTCGAAGTACACGGCCAGCGGTCCCGCCTGCGCGGCATGCCCTTGTCGCTGCGCCTGCTCCGCTGCGGTCGCTTCGTTCTCGATGAGGTCGGCACGGACCGCGGGCGAGCCATATGGCGAATGAACCAGGGTGAGTAGGCAAGACTTAGGGAGAGAGGTCGCCTTACTGACCGTCATCGTCGCGAAGGCGCCGTCGATGACGCCACGGACGCTCGATCCGTGCCGGCGGTGCAGCTCGTAGAGCTTGCTGGTGTTCTCGACCATATTGCCTTGGAGATGCGGAAGCACCCGGGACAGACCCCCATACTTCGCCACGAAGGCGGTCTCGGTCATCTCGGCATAGCGGAACGCCGCGAGGACGTAGCACTCGGCGAGCGTGAGCCCCTTGGGATCGGTTCGCTCCCCTTCGAGCAGATCGACTTGATAGTTGCCCGCAGGATCGTGATCGGCGAGTCCGGACGCCAAAACGGCAAAGCGCCTTTCAAGACACTGGGTGCAGACGCCGCAGTGCTTTCCGGTGATGGCCACCAGGCGCGTGTGACTGCAGCTGAAGCTTCTGCCGACGAGGTCCTCGGCACCGGCCGCTGCAAGTCGCTGGACGACCTCGGTCTTCGTCAACCAGAAGAACGGGTTGACGATCTCGATCGCGCTGCCGGCGATCACGCTGAACAACTGTCCAAGGTTCGACAGCACCTTGGGGTGCGTGGTCCTGGTCGCGCGACTGCCGAGGACATGCTCGGCAAGCGGAAGATTGATGCTGGTGACGCCGTTCTCGAAGAACGTGATGCGATCCTTCTTGAACAGCCACGCGACGACGAATGCCAGGGATGCGAACAGGAACGAGCGGGTTCGCTGCGTGAAATCTCTCGGCTCTTCCTGGCCCCGGGTGACCCTGATCCCGACATGCATGAAACGGCCGACAGCGCCTTTGGTCGCAATCTCGGCTGCAAGCTGGGTCTGGCGGGACTGAATCTTGGTCGACGCGTAGTGGCTGACGAGGGCGAGGCGTTTCTCCCCCTGCAGCAACGTGGCGGCGACGCCGGCAAGTGAATCGAGGCCACCGGAAAAGAGAGCCACACCGTCCGGCTGAAAACCTGCCGGTGGTCCATCCGCTTCGAAGTCGAGGTAGTCCTCGACGGACCGCGCCCGCTCAGCGTCGCGAAAGTCGAACCGATAGTAGTCATCCGACAGGAAGGAGAGCGTGCGGACCAGCTGGTCGGCCACGTTTTGCTGCCGCCAGAACGGGAGATCACGCACCGGGATGAGAAACCGGAAGTCCCGGCGCCAGTCCCGACCCATGGCCACCATCTTGTCGCCACCGCGCGTCGCGAGCTGATCGGCGGAGTAGACGTAGGCCGCAATCTCCAGGAGGTCGACGAGACGAGGAGGGATGTTCGACGCCATCCTTCGGGTGATGTGGTCGATACGAAGGGACACCCGTTCCTTCGATCCCTCTGGAGCATCTACATCGAGCCTGACGCTGGCTCGCCGGGCTTCCCCCGATCCGCAATGGACCACGACAGCGTCAGGCATAGGCGCCCTCCCGCCGCACCTCCAGTTCCGACTTGAGCTTGTGGGTGAGCGCCTCGAACACGAACCCACCCGCCTTCTTCTCGGTGATGCCTCCTACGAAATCGTTCTTGGAATGCCACTCGCCGGCAAAGCGGTAGACGGACCGAGCGACCTCCCGGCAATGCACCTCGAGTGCCCGATCGAACTCGTCGTGCTCGCGCATCGATGGAAAGCGGCTCCCGATACCGACGTGGCGGGGCAACTCGCGGCTCAAGTAGTACGACAGGTGGCGATGGAGGAGCCGCGCGAAGAAGTCCTGGGCGAGCACGCCGAACTGCGTCACGGTTGCCAATCCTGCCAGGACCTCCTGTGACCTCTCCACTGAGCCCACATCCGATCCGAACAGATCGTCGAGTTCCCGACGCGCCACTGCCTGCAGGCTCTCGACCGCAGAGGAGGCGGCAATCTCTCCGAGGTCGCTCCGCTTGGCGAAAGACCGGTTGTCCAGGTCTTCCATCAGGGCTGCCGCGACGTGCGTGAGGTCCGCTCGCTCCACCTGAAGACCGAGCCGGCCAAGCGCCGCCTGGAAGTCGGATTGTCTGGCAGCGAGAGGAATTTTGGAGAGCAGATAGAACGCTCGTCTAACGACCGGATCGTCGGCATGGGCAGCAAGACTGCTTTCCGCTGCGCGAGAGGTAGCGGCCGCAACGGTGGAGACGTCTGCTCCGCCGGCGATCATGTCGACGCCCTCCCGCCATGGTCTCGTCGACGGAAGGGCCCCGAAGTGCTGGTTGCCCATGGCTCCCCCCAGCTAGCCCGCGGAGGCAAATGCTGGCCGGCTGCACCTCCGCTGCCAGGCACAAGCCCGAACTATGAGCGTCCCGAGGGCGAGCGTCTCCCCCCAAGATTGAGGATGGTCAGGCGGCGCGGGCGACCGTCCACGTGGGAGCCGAAGTCTTCACATCCGCGCGCGCGGCAGCGACTGCAGCTCGGGCGGCAGCGCGCGTGGTGATGCGCTGCCACCGGTTCGTTGCCGGCGTACGATCGCAGCGCGGCAGCCAGGTCAGTGCGTAGCGGGACGGCCGTCGGGTGTCGCCGTAGGCTCGCACGCCTCTTTCGACAACATCAATGAAGCCAAGCTTTTCAGCAACCCGGATGGACTCGCTGGTCATGTGCCGGCTGCTCAAACCGTATTCGGTGAAGTCGTTGTAGGTCACCTTGAGCTCGCCATTCATTGTTCCGGCGTGAGCCATATGCTCGAGTTCAATCCGCTCGACGACCCGGCGCGCACCAATGGTCATGGCCCGCCATGCCTCCGACTCGAGCATGGACCTGGTCCGCCACATCCACGGCTGGTCCTCCGGCGGGCGGTTCGGCGACTTCACCCGGCGTGAAGATCTCGACCGGCTCATGCGGCCCCCAAGGTCTGCACGCGCTGGCACTCGGCCCGTATCGCGCGATCCAGCGCCTCGCGCTCCAGATCGATGACGCTGGCGTGGATACCACGACGCTCCATGGCGGCGGTCTGGATCGCGACCTGACGGCGCAGATGCCTCTCCGCCGCCTCCGGTGTGAGTGCGGCCATGATCGCGGCATGGCGCCGGACGAACGCTCTGCGCCTGATCACCGGGAAGGGAACGATGGTCGCTGTCATGCGGGCCTCTACACGCTGAGTATAAGCCGCCGCCGAGCCGCCTCCAATAGTGGTGCATTACGCTTCTCTACGCATGAATACGCTGATACATCGAATATTTTCTGATCAGCCCCGCCATGGTCCGTCAGTGACCGAATCGAGACGCCCGCTCGCTACGGCGCTCCTGGGGGCGCGCTCGCGGGCGTCTCGTACCGCCTCATCCGGCCAAGATATAGAAGGTAGGGTCACAACCGACCCCAGAGCAGGCAACGCATTTCGGCTCAATATCCCGCCGTTCCGGTGTCACATGTGACCCCCGTATAGGGTCTGAACCGACCCCAGGGAACGTTTTCGGACTAGCGACCGACGCTGGACCGATTCCTTCACCCCAGCGGCTTTCCGGCCATGAATCCGTTGAGACGGGGTGCTATGTCCCTGCGCTCAAGTTCCCGGCCAGACAGCATCCGCTGGCAACAATACCACGGATAGATTGATATTGGCGAACTATAGCGTATTACTGCGTAGTAACCGCCTCTATTACTCACCCCGTGGCCGATGTATATTTTAGGCGAGCACGCAAGGTGACTTGCCATGATAGCGGACCAAGACCAGGCGCGGACCCTCGCCGCCAGCCACGGCCGGACTGGCGATGCAACGAGAAGCCGCCGCCCTTCGGAGGACGGCGGCGAGCATCGGCCTGTGGGTGGGTCAGTTACCGATGCGGTAGACGCGCCCCCGGCCCTCGACCTTCTCCGAGGTGACGTCGAGGCCGAGCTTCTTTCGAAGCGCCCCGTAGAGCGCGCCGCGAACCGTGTGGGCCTGCCAGCCCAAGGCAGCGGCGATCTCCTCGACGGTAGCGCCGTCCTTCGCCTCGAGCATGGCGATCAGCTTGGCCTGCTTGGTATCGGTGCGGGCCTTCCGCTCCACCTTGGCCGCGCCCTCGGCCGTGGGCGGCTTCTGTCGGGCCTTCGGCGCCGTGGGCGAAGTGCTTCCCGCCTTCCCCTTGGTGCCGCCCGTGTTGCCCTTGGCGGCGGTCGCCGCGGCCTCGCCCTCGGTTGCGCCGGTGCCGACGGCGGAG
>JAEVZM010000237.1 GCA_023392225.1 Pseudomonadota bacterium | reverse complement strand
GCGACTACATCTGGACGATCACGCGCGTACCCACGGGAACGCGGGTGTAAAGGCCGATGACGTGCTCGTTGAGCATGCGGATGCAGCCCGACGAGGCCGCCTTGCCGATCGATTGCGGCGCGTTGGTGCCGTGGATCCGATACTCCGAGCGGCCGAGGTAGAGCGCCCGCGCGCCGAGCGGATTGCCCGGACCTCCGGGAACCACGGCGGGCAGGTTCTTGCCCTTCTTCTTCTCGCGCTCGATCATGTCCTTTGGCGGGCGCCAGTCCGGCCACTCGACCTTCTTGGTGACCTTCATCGCGCCTTCCCATTCGAACCCGTCGCGGCCGACGGCGACGCCGTAGCGGAGCGCGGTGGTCGGCCCGGTGATCAGGTAGAGATAGCGCTCGCTGGTATCGATGACGATCGTGCCGGGCGTCTGGCCGGAGCGATAGGAGACCGGCGTGCGCCGCCACTGCGCGGCGATCTGGTTCTCGCCGGGAATGGGGACGAGATTCGCCTGGTCAGGCTCGTCATAGGTGATCGGCGGGAGCTTCTTCTTGAAGAACGCCGGCGCGGGCGTCGCGATCAGCGTCGCGGCGATGGCACCAGCGAGGAGCGCAAGTCCACCGCGGCCGAGGAAGTTCGGAAGTCTCATCAATGCTCCCCCCGGGGTGAGGCTAGGTCGGATCGGACTATCGCATGGGCCCGAAACGGTTGGAAATGAAATCCCTGTAACCGAAATAGGGGTCAAAATGCGGCGATCAACCCGGAGACCGCCGGGTGGAGGGCGTCGAAATGGCTGATCACCCGGTCCGGGTTGAGGTCCGCCACCGGAACGCGGCTATAGCCGAAATCGACGGCCACCACCGGCACGCCCGCCGCCCGGGCGGTGCCGATGTCGACCTCCGAATCGCCGACCATCACGGCGCGCGCGGTCTCGCCGCCGGCGGCACGGATGGTCTCGGTCAGGTGCCTCGGATCGGGCTTGCGGACGCCGTATGTGTCCTGGCCGGCGATCACGGCGAAGCGGTCGGCCATGCCGAGCGCCGACAGGAGCAGCTTCGAGTGGTGCTCGAACTTGTTGGTGCAGACCGCGAGCCGCCAGCCGTCGCCGGCGAATCGGTCGAGGGCGGCGATCGCGCCGGGAAAGGGGCGGCTGGTCTCGGCGATCCGGCCCGCATAGATGTCGATGAACAGCGCCACGAGGTTGTCGAGGCGCTCCGGCTCGGCGGTGATTCCGGCGGAGAGGAGGGCGTTGGACAGCATCGCCCGGGCGCCGTGGCCGACCATGGTGCGGCCGGCCTCCGCCGATACTCTCGGCAGTCCCTCCTGGACGAGGATGTCGTTGAGCGTGGCGATGAGATCGCCTGCGGTGTCGACGAGCGTGCCGTCGAGGTCGAGGACGAGGGTAGGAGCGGGGATCATGGCGTTCAGCTATAGCGGGCCATGAGCGCCGCGAACACCGGGATCAGGAAGAAGAACACCGCCTCGGCGTGCATGTAGCGCCGCACCATGGCGATCTCGGCATTCGAGGGTGAGAAGTCCGCTGCCTGCCTTGCCTTGCCCCGCCAGGCCAGAATCAGCCGTGTCGGTGGAACCGAAAGGGTGGCGACCATGATGAAGCAGGCGATCTTCAGCCAGAAGAAGATGTTGGCGAAATAGTAGTCCGGCCCCTTGAGGCCGAGGAAGACCCGGGCGATGCCGACCGCAAGGATCAGGCCGGCGATTGCGCCGTAATAGAGATCGAGGCCAGCCAGCCGTTTGAGCTGCGCGCCCCTGAGACCCGGGCGGGCCAGCATCAGCTCCATCACCAGGATCGCCAGCAGGGCGAACATCAGCAGGTGATGGAGGACGGCAAGAATGAGGTCGGTCTCGAGCATGTTCCCCCGTCCGCATGGTTCGGCGCAGATCGCCCGCCGCGTCGACCTGCATTGCCGCCGGGCGACGGCTGGTGCTAACAAGCCGCGACACGCAACCGGAATGCACCATGACGCGGACAGACTTCAGGCACTACGCGCGGCCGGCACAATGACCGTCGCGACGCGTAGGATTGTGACTTGGAACGGGGAGAGGGGAAAGCCCCTGTCGCCGGTCAGGATGGAGTCCGGCCGATGACGGCCAAGCGTCCCGGCAGCGAGGCGCAGCGCCAGCGCTCGGCCGAGGCGGCGCTGGCCGAAGTGCGCCCGGGGATGAAGCTCGGGCTCGGCACCGGCCGCTCGGCCGAGGCCTTCGTCCGCCTGCTCGGGGCCGAGGTGCGAGCCGGGCTCGATGTGGCCGGCGTGCCGACGTCGGAAAAGACCGCCCGCCTTGCCGAGGGCGAGGGAATCACCCTGACCACGCTCGATGCCGACCCGGTGCTCGACCTGACGGTCGACGGCGCCGACGAGATCGGCCCCGGCCTGGTCCTGGTCAAGGGCGGTGGCGGGGCGCTCCTGCGCGAGAAGATCGTCGCGGCGGCTTCGCGCCGGATGCTGGTGGTGGCCGACGCGGGCAAGCTGGTCGCCGAGGTCGGCGCCTTCCCGCTGCCCATCGAGGTCGTGCCGTTCGGGCTCGCCGCGACCCGTGCCGCGATTGCGGAGATCGCCGAGGGACTCGGCCTTTCCGGGCCGATCGCGCTTCGCGAGAGTGATGGCCGTCCTTTCGTCACCGATGGCGGCCATCATATTCTTGACGCATCCTTCGGCCGGATTCCCGATCCGGCGACGCTGGCAGCGGCGTTGAACATGATTCCCGGCGTGGTCGAGCACGGTCTCTTTCTTGGGCTGGCCTCGGCTGCCGTCATCGGACGGGTCGACGGGGTAGAGTGGCTTTTGCCGTAGTGGCCTGAAACCAACAGGAGCTTCCCGCAATGATCGTGTCACGCACCCGGATCGGCCTTGCCGCATTCTTGGTCATGGCCGCCCTCGGCGGCCCGGCCGGCGCGCAGGAGATATCCCAGTCGCATCTCGACGCAGCCCTCGTCGCGGTGCAGCGCGCCGGCGCCGCGCGCGGCGTCGATTCCGTG
>JAEVZM010000169.1 GCA_023392225.1 Pseudomonadota bacterium | reverse complement strand
CCCGCTCAACGACCGCCCGGTGTCGCGGGCGCCGCGGACGTTCCATGCCGCGCTCGACGCCGGCGCGGCGCGGGATCTCGCCGCAGTGCGCACCAATCTCGACAGCCACGCCTTCCAGCTGGTCGATGCCCGCCCCCGGGCCCGCTTCCTCGGCGAGGCGCCCGAGCCACGGCCGTGGGTCAAGCCGGGCCGGGTCCCCGGGAGCCTCAGCCTGCCCTCGACCGAGGTGGTGGAAGCCGGCATGCTGAAGGATGCCGACGCCCTCCGCGCCGCGATCGCCGCCGCCGGCATCGACCTCGGCCGCCCGGTGGTCACGAGCTGCGGCTCCGGCGTCAACGCCGCGATCCTGACGCTGGCGCTCGACACGCTGGGCGTGCGGTCGGCGATCTATGACGGCTCGTGGACGGAATGGGGCAGCCGCGACGACACGCCGATCGCCACCGGCCCGGCCTGAGCGCGGGCTTCAGCGAAGCGCGCGCGCCGTCTCGGCGATGCCTTCCGCCGTCATGCCATTCCGCGCCATCAGGGTCGGCACCGCGCCGAGTTCGATGAACGCGTCGGGAATGCCGACCGCGGCGAGCTTTGCGACCTGCCCCGCCTCGAACAGCGCCTCGCGCACCTGCGTCGCGAGGCCGCCGCGGGTGACGTGGTTCTCAGCCGTGACGATCGCCGACTTGCCGGCGCAGAAGGCCGCGACGGCCTCGGCGTCGAACGGCTTGAGCGTCGGCACGTGCAGGACGCCCGCCGAGACCCCGTCCGCCGCGAGCATTGCCGCGGCGTCGATCGCCTCCTCGGTCATCAGCCCGGTCGAGACGATGCCGATGTCGCTCCCTTCGCGGAGCAGCGCCGCCCTGCCGATCGCGAAGCGATAGCTGTCCGGGTCGAGGACCCGGCGCACCTTGCCGCGCAGGAGCCGCATGTAGACCGGCCCGTCGTAGTCGGCGATGGCGTCGGTCGCCTGCATGATCTCGGTAGCGTCGCACGGGTCGATGACGACGAGGTTCGGGACCATGCGCATCAGCGCCGTGTCCTCGATCGCCTGGTGGGTGCCGCCATAGCCGGTGGTGAGGCCCGGCAGGCCGGCGATGATCTTCACGTTGACCCGGCTGTGGGCGCAGGCGATGGCGATGAAGTCGTAGGCGCGGCGGGTGGCGAACACGCCGTAGGTGGTGGCGAACGGCACGGTGCCGGTGCGGGCGAGGCCGGCGGCAACCGCAATGAGGTTCTGCTCGGCCATGCCGACATTGAAGAAGCGGTCGGGATAGGCATCGCGGAACGGCAGGATGTCGGTGTACTTGCCGAGGTCGGCGGTGAGGCCGACGATGTCGCCGCGACGCGCCTGCGCCGCGACAAGCGCCGTACCGAAGGGCGCATCGACGGTGGCGCGCGCGCCCGCCGCCTCGTCGACGCCCATCGCCTTGCCATAGGTGCGGGCAGTGCTCATCGGTCCTGTCCTTCCAGCTCTTCGATCAGCGCGTCCCATTCGCCGGGCTCGACGCGGACGAAATGCGCCTTCTCCCGCGTCTCGAGCGTCGGCACGCCGCGGCCCGGCTTGGTGCGGAGGACGATGGCATGCGGCCGGCCCTCGGAGGCGCGGGCCGCCGTGAGCGCGGCGACCACCGCCTCCATGTCGTTGCCGTCGATCTCGGCGACCGACCAGCCGAAGGCGCGCCACTTCTCGGCGACCGGCTCGATGTCGATGACGATCGCCCCGTCGGCCTGGATGCCGTTGCAGTCGATCAGGGCGACGAGGTTGTCGAGGCGGAAGTTGCTGCCACCCATGGCCGCCTCCCAGGTCGCACCCTCCTGCAACTCGCCATCGGAGAGCTCGCAGAAGATTCGTGCCGATGAGCCACGAAGGCGAAGGCCGAGCGCCATGCCGACCGCCTGGCCGAGGCCATGGCCGAGCGAGCCGCCGATGATCTCCACCCCGGGCGTGGTGTCGAGCGTCGACATCTGGAGCCGGCTGTCGTCGGCACCATAGGTGACCAGCTCGTCGGGCGGGAAGATGCCAGCCTCCGCCAGCACCGCCCAGAGGGCAATCGAGTAGTGGCCGGTCGAGAGCAGGAACCGGTCGCGCTCGGGATCGTCGAGCCGCTCCGGCGACCAGCGGAGTTCGTGGAAATAGAGCGCGGCGAGCACGTCGGCGATGCCGAGGCCCTGGCCGATATAGCCCTGGCCCGGACCGCGGGCCATCACCAGCATGTGGTGGCGCATGCGCTTCGCCCGCGCCTTCAGCGCCGCGATGTCCGCCGTCGCCGGCGGGTGATTGGGGATTCCGGTGGTTGGCTCGCTCATCGGGTCCGTCATGGGGGGCTCAGTCCTTGTCCAATCCGCCGCTCATGTTGAGCCGCTCCGCAGTCATGTAGTCGGGTGCGTCGAGCGCCAGCCATACCACCGCGGCGGCGATCTCGGCGATCTCGGCGCGGCGACCGAGCGGGATGCGCCGGGTGCGCTCGTCGAGAAATGCCTCGAAGTCGGTCCGCCCCTCGATCTCGGCAATGCGCGCCTCGGTCGAGCGTTGCATCTCGGTGTCCATCATGCCCGGCGCCAAGGCGTTGACCAGCACGCCATAGGGGGCAAGCGCGACGGCCGCGGCCCGGGTGATCGCGTCGACCGCCGCCTTGCTCGCGGCATAGGCGGTGTAGTTCGGCAGCGCCATCCGCGAGGCGGGCGATGTGATGTTGACGATCCGGCCGCCCCCGGCCTCCTTCATCGCCCGGCCGGCGGCCATGGTGAGCATCGCCAGCGCCGTGACGTTGATGCCGAGCGTCCGCTCCCACGATTTCCGGGTCATTTCAAGGAACGGCTCGATGACGCCGTAGCCGGCATTGTTGACGAGCGCGTCGAGCCGGCCCCAGCGCTCGAGCACGGCAGCCACCGCGTCGTCCGCCGCGCCGTCACGGGTGAGGTCGCCGGCAATGTGGAGCACGTCCTCGCCCTCCCCTGCGGTCTCGGCAAGCCCCGCGGCGTCAAGGTCGGCGACGGCGATGCGGATGCCCCGGTCGCGAAGCTGGCGGGCGATGTCGCGGCCCATGCCGCCGCCGGCGCCGGTGACCAGCGCGGTTCTCTGTTCGGTGATCTCGGTCATCGTGATCTCTTCAGCGGATGCGGGCGAGCTTGGCGGTTCCGGTGAACTCGTCGACCCAGGTCGAGTCCCACAGCGAGGGAAAGGCCAGCGGCCGGTAGGGATGATCGGCGATCACCGCCTCGTCGAGCTCGATGCCGAGGCCGGGCCTCTCCGGCACGGCGAGCTCGCCGCGACAGAGCGGGCTCCAGCCGCCGACCAGCCCGTCCCGCCAGTCGACGTCGAACTCGGCGAAGGATTCGAGCATCAGCATGTTCGGCGTCGACCAGGCGACATGGAGCGCGGCGGCATAGGCGACCGGACCGATCGAGCAGTGCGGCGAGATGGCGATGTCCTGCGCCGCCGCCATCGCTGCGACCTTCTTCGAGACCGCGATGCCGCCGCAGTGCGCCACGTCCATCTGCACCACGTCGGCGGCACGGAGACCGATGAGGCGGGCAAAGTCGGCCAGCGCGTAAAGCCGCTCGCCCGACGAGATCGGCAGACGGGTGCGCTCCTTCACCTCGCGGAGCAGCTCGACGCTCTCCGGCGCCACCGGCTCCTCGCACCAGGCGATGCGGTGGCCCTGCAGCCGGTCGATGAACCGCACCGCGTCGCTGACCCCAAGCCGGCCGTGGATCTCGATCATCATCGCCACGTCGGGCACCGCCGCCGACACCGCCTCGACGACGGCAACGGCATGATCCTCCTCGTCCCGGTCGAGCTGCTTCCAGGCGGTGAGGAACGGGTCGAACTTGACCGCCCGGTAGCCGAGCGCCGCGACCTCGCGGGCACGCGCGGCGAAATCGGCCGGCGTCTGGCAGCCGCCATACCAGCCATTGGCATAGGCGAGGAGCGCCGGCTTCGCCCGGCCGCCGATGAGGCGATAGACGGGCTGGCCGGTGGCCTTGCCGATGATGTCCCACATCGCGATCTCGGCGGCGGAGATCGCGGTCATCACCGTCGACCCGCCCTGGTACTGGTCACGGATCATGCCGCCGACGACAGCCTCGATGTCGAACGGGTCCTTGCCGAGGATGCGCGAGGCCACCCACTCGTTGAGCAGTACCTCGACGGCGCGCTCCTGCCATTCGAGCGTCGCCTCGCCGATCCCGGTGAGCCCTGTGTCGGTGGTCAGCCGCACGAACAGGTAGTTCCGCTGCCCGGCATTGGCGAGGAACGTCTCGAGCGTCTTGATCTTCATCCCGTCAGTCCCTCGCGCACCACATCCACGTCCCGTCCTTCGGCGATCGACAGCCGCGTCGCCGCGATCAGCCCGACCGCCGCTGCCCCGTCGTCGCCGCTCACGGCGAGCGGCGCCGTGCCGCGCACCGCGTCGAGCACGTTGTCGAGCAGCCCGGCGTAGCCACCGAACGCCTCGTCGAACATCAGCGTATTGGGGACGACCGGCGCCCAGCTCTTCGCCGGCCCGGCCTCCTCGTCATAGAGCGTCGTCTCGCGCTGGTCGTCGACCACCACGAAGGCATTCCGCCCGAACACCTCGACCCGCTCCCACGGCTTGAACGACAGCCCCGCGGCGCTGGTCATCAGCGTGCCGACTGCGCCGGAGGCGAAACCGAAGCTGATCACCGCGCTCTCCAGTCTGTCGCCGCGCGTCACTGCGCGGGCATGGAGCCGCGCCACCGGCCCCATCAGCCACAGCGCGAGATCGAACAGGTGCACCGTGCCGCCGTCGAGGAGATCGACATAGGGGTAGCCGAGCGTGAATTTGCCGGTGAAGACGGTGGGCGCGGCGTGGAGCCGGCCTTCGTCGATCAGCGCCTTCGCCATCGCATAAGGCGGCGAGAACCGCTTGTTGGCGACCGCGCCAAGCAGCACGCCGGCCGCCTTTGCCGCCGCGCTGAGCGACCGAGCCGTCGCGAGGTCCGGCGCCAGCGGCTTCTCGACGAGACACGGCACGCCGCGGGCGATCGCGGCGCGTGCCACCTCGGCATGAGCCGCGTCGGCGGTAAGCACCAGCAGGAGGTCCGGCCGTTCGGCATCGAGCATCGCTGCGACGTCGGTGTAGGGCGTCGCCCCGGCAAGCCGCGCCGCCTTTGCCGCGACCTCGGTCCGCGGATCGGCGATGCCGGCAATCTCGACCGGCTCGCCCATGGTCTGGAGGCGACGTACCGCCGGGATCCATTTCGCCTGCGCCACCCCGCCGGCCCCGGCGATGACGATGCGGAGAGGCCGCTTGGCGGTGCGCTTCGGGTCGGACGCGACGGCGTAGACGTCGCCACGGCCGACGGCGGCCGCGACGCCGGTATGGCCGAAGTCGATCGCGGGCCACGCCGTGCTCATGCTGCAACGCTCCGCGAGAAGTAGCCCTGCGCCAGCGCCCGCAAGGTGAGCGCGGCGAGAATGATGGTGCCCTTGATCAGGAAGAACTGCGCGTCGCCCATCTGGAGGCCCGAGAGGCCGTTGTTGAGAATGGCGAGGAACAGGACGCCGATCGCGGTATCGCGCACCCGGCCGGTGCCGCCGCGGAACGAGGCCCCGCCGAGGATGACCGCGACGATCGCGTCG
>JAEVZM010000140.1 GCA_023392225.1 Pseudomonadota bacterium | reverse complement strand
ACCTCGATGCCGACCTCCAGTACTCCTGCGCCTATTTCGAGGCGCCGGAGACCGGGCTCGACGAGGCCCAGCTGCGCAAGAAAGAGCACATCGCCGCCAAGCTCCTGCTGCGGCCGGGGATGAGCGTCCTCGACATCGGCTGCGGCTATGGCGGCCTCGCCATCTACCTTGCCGAGACCTACGGGGTCACGGTCACCGGGGTCACCCTCTCCACCGAGCAGCATGCGGTCGCCCGGCAGCGCGCCGCCGAGCGCGGCGTCGGCGACAAGGTCCGCTTCCTGCTCGAGGATTATCGCGACGTCACCGGAAAGTTCGACCGCATCGTCTCGGTCGGCATGTTCGAGCACGTCGGCCGGAAGGCCTATCCGCGCTTCCTCGCGCAGTGCGACGCCCTCCTCGATCCCGACGGCCTCCTTCTCCTCCACACCGTCGGCCGTCTCTTCGGGGCCGCCCGCACCAACACCTGGGTGTCGAAGTACATCTTCCCGGGCGGCCACAGCCCGGCGCTCTCCGAAGTGGCGCCGGTGGTCGAGAAGGCCGGCTTCGTGCTGGCCGATCTCGAGGTGCTCCGGCTCCACTATGCCGACACGCTGCGCGCCTGGCGGGAGCGGTTCCTCGCCAATCGCGCCGCCGCTGCCGCGCTCTATGACGAGCGCTTCTGCCGCATGTGGGAGTTCTACCTCGCCTCCTTCGAGGCCTCGTTCCGCTATGCCGACCTCGTGGTCTTCCAGCTCCAGTTGACCAAGCGCCTCGACACCGCGCCGCGCACCCGCGGCTATCTCTACGCCTGAGCCGGGGCGAGCGGCGTCGGCCCGATCCTCAGTCGCAGTACGCCAGGGCTTCGTCGAGCGGGGCCGGGCGGCCGAGATGGTAGCCCTGCGCGAGATCGACCCCGATCGAGGTCAGCGTTTCCACCTGGGCCTCGGTCTCGACGCACTCGGCGATCACCCCGCTGCCGGTCTCGCGCGCGAAGGTCGTCAGGGCGGCCGTCAGCGCACGGAGGGCGGGGTCGTGCTCGATGTTCCGGGTGAGGTTCGCGTCGAGCTTGATCAGCTCCGGCTGGAGCTGGACGATGTGCTGGAGGCTCGAATAGCCGGCTCCCGCATCGTCCACCGCCAGCCGCATGCCTCGGCCGCGATGCGGCGCGAGCGCGGCGAGAAGCGCCTCGTAGTCCCCGACCTCGGCATGCTCGGTGATCTCGAGGACGATCCGCTCCGCCGGGCGGGAGACCAGCAGCGCCGCCAGCTCCTCGCTCAGGATCGTTTCGGGGGATACGTTCACCGACAGGTAGACCCCGGCCGGGAACGCGGCGAGCGCCTCCAGCGCCTGCTCGATCGCGGCGACCGGGGTGCCCGCGAAGCGCGCCAGGCACTCGAAGCCGACCACCCGGCGTTCATCCAGGCGCCAGATGGGCTGGTAGACCATCGTCATCTGGCGCTTGTCGATCGCCATTCTGATCCGCGCCGCCTTCTCTTCGACGCGCTTCCGTGCCGCGATGTCCCGGCCGATCTCGACCGCGGTCAGTTCGGCGAAGACCCGCATCATCCGCAGGTCCCGTTCGTGGAGCGAGGGGTCGGGCTCGAAGCCGAGACAGCAGAACATCCCGTGGACGGTTCCGTCCGGCAGGCGGATCGGGACGCTCGCATGCTTGCCGATCGGTAGCGCCGTGGTGATCGGCAGCGACATCGCCACGGGCTCGGCGGCGGTATCGGGGATCAGCTCGGGCAGGCGCCCGGCGAGGATGTGGCGGCAGTAGATGTCGTCGAGGGACTGGGTATCGCCGACCTTGATCATCGATTCGAGCCCCGGCGCATCCACTTCCCGGAAGATGGCCCGGTCGCCGACGAACTCGGAGATGTAGGCGACCTCCATCCCGAGATGGGTGCGGATCGCTTCGAGCGAATTCCTTATCCGCTCGCTCGGCCGCTCGACACGGCTTTCCGCGGCGAGGAGCTCGTACAAGGCCTTGTTCTTCAGTTGCGTGCCCATCGAGGTCCTTTCCTGGGGCGGGAAAGCCAAACCCTGGAAATACGGAGGCGGAGACGGGTTGGATCCCCCGTGCAGGACTTTTTTCGCAGGACGGCTCCTGCGGCGCCGGTGGTTCTGTGCCCCGTAGCTCCGAATTCTCCCCCTTCGGCCTCCTTCCATCGCCGGCTTTCCACGCCGAGAGTGTCGCGCGGATCGGGCATTGGCAAGCGCCGGGCTTGGTCGATGCGGATCTGGTTAGGCCAGCGTTAACCCTGGGCGTCGATGCTGGTCCACCTCATGTCCACGACCATCCTCATCGTCGATGATGATCCCGTCCAGCGCCGGCTGCTCAGCCACGCCGTGGAGCGGCTGGGCTATGCCGTCCTCACCGCGTCGTCCGGGCGCGAGGCGCTCGACCGGCTGGCGGCGCCCGAGGGCGAGGCCGTCTCCCTCATGATCCTCGACCTGGTGATGCCCGAGGTCGACGGCATGGGCGTGCTCGCCCGGCTCCGCGCCGAGGAGCGGGCGCTGCCGGTGATCGTCCAGACCGCCCATGGCGGCATCGAGACCGTGGTCGGGGCGATGCGCGCCGGTGCCGCCGATTTCGTCGTCAAGCCGGTGTCGATCGACCGCCTCCAGGTGTCGATCGAGAACGCCCTCAAGGTCGGGGCGCTGGAGGGCGAGCTGCAGCGCCTCAAGCGGAGCGCCGCCGGCACCCTCACCTTTTCCGACATCGTCACCCGCAGCCCGGCGATGGAGCGGGTCATCGCCCTCGGCCGGCGGGCGGCCGCCTCGCAGATCCCGATCCTCGTCGAGGGCGAATCGGGCGTCGGCAAGGAGCTGATCGCCCGCGCCATCCAGGGTACCGGCGACCGGACCTCGCGCCCCTTCGTCACCGTCAATTGCGGCGCGGGGCCCGCGACGCTGGTCGAATCGATCCTCTTCGGCCACGAGAAGGGCGCCTTCACCGGCGCCGCCGAGAAGCACACCGGCAAATTCCGGGAGGCCGACGGCGGCACCCTGTTCCTCGACGAGGTCGGCGAATTGCCGCCCGAGGTCCAGGTCAAGCTGCTCCGCGCCCTCCAGGACGGCGAGATCGACCCGGTCGGCGCCCGGCGGCCGGTGCGGGTGGACTTCCGGCTGATCTCGGCGACCAACCGCAGCCTCATCGACCTCGTCAAGGAAGGCCACTTCCGCGAGGATCTCTACTACCGGCTCAACGTCTTCCCGATCCGGGTGCCGCCGCTGCGCGAGCGGCGCGAGGACATCGCCGAGCTGGTCCGCCATTTCGCCGCCCGCTTCGCCGCCGAGGAGGGC
>JAEVZM010000072.1 GCA_023392225.1 Pseudomonadota bacterium | reverse complement strand
GGTGATGCACGGCGACGACGACCGCCTCATCCCGGCCCCCGTGGCGCGCGGCATCGCCGACAAGCACGGGGCGGAGCTCATGTCCGTGCCCGGGTGCGGCCACTGGCTGATAGCGCCGTCGCTGGTGCCCAGTGTCGCCAGGACGGCTCTCGCCTGGATCGAGCGCCAACACCGTGTCGATGAACCGGAGCGGCAGCTCCGGTAGAAGGCGAACATCCGCGCCGCGATCTCGCTGCGCCCGATGCCGAGACTGAGAGAGCGGCCGGCATCCTGGTTGCGGTTTGCCAGCTCTGCATGGCGCTGCTCGACCAGCGCGGCGAACCGGTCGACCAGCTTCGGCGCGGCATCGAGGATAGGCTGAAGGGCCGTCTTGTCGATCTCCAGCGCGACGACCCGCCCAAGCGCCGTCACCGTGGCGCTCCGCCGCTCGCCGGTGAACAGCGACATCTCGCCGACGACGTCGCCGGGGCCGAGCGTCGCGACCGAGCGCTCCCCCTGCGGGGAATGCTTGGACACCCCGACCTTGCCCTCGATCAGGGCGAACATCGACTGGCCGAGCTCGCGCTCGCGGAGGAGCACCTCGCGCTTGGCAAAGGTCCTCGCGTGCACGCCCGCAGCGAGCGCATCGAGCTGCTCGGCGTCGAGCACGACATTGAAGAAGGCGGTCGAATTGAGAACACCGCGAACGTCCATGGCCATCGCTCCCCCTCGGGCGTCGCCAACTGTCAGGTCCGATCGGCCATGCGTCAAGGCTTCCGCCACACGGTGAGATGGACGCCGGGGTCGATCTCGACGACTGGGGCGGGGCGAAGGCCGCCCTCGGCGAGCCGCCGGACGGCCCCGCCATCGCCGTCGATACCGCTGAAGATCGGGACACCGCCCGCAACCACCACACCATCGACGCGCGTCAGATGGAACTCGTCATAACCGACGTTCAGGAAGAAATCGAAGACCCGCCGCCCACCCGGGACCGCCACGATGCCGCCGGCCGGGGCGGCGACGACAAGCGCCTCGGCGAGCGGCACGTCGTCGGGGTTCCACCACCAGGCATCGTCCCGGCGCTCCAGGGCGCGGACTGCGGAAGACAGAACGAGGCGGTTGCGACCGCGACGGTTCGGGTTGGCTTCATGGCCGAGCCGCCCGAGGACAGCGACCGCGGCCCGGTCCAGCGCCGCCTGAAAGCGGCGCCAATCGGCCTCGATCCGGAGCGAGGGCGGCGTCAGCCCGGTGGCATCGGCGATGCGATCGTTGGCCGAGACGATCGCGTGGCCGTGGAAAAGATAGCGGCTACCCGCAACGTCGAGCATGAGTCCCCCTCTAGTCGCAATAGGGCCAGCCATAGCCCCACCGCCAGGGCAGCGCCGAACAGGGGACGCCGCCAAGCCGGACGGCCCGGTACATCGCGGCGGCGATGCCTTCGTAGAGCAGATCGACCGCCACGGCGCCGATGCCGTACTCGGCCATCAGTTGCGGCTTGCGATGCTCGCCCTCGGCGAGCACGCAGGCCTGCATGGCGCGGTCCGCGGCAAGGCGCGCATCGAAGCTCGCCTCCGCATCCTCGCCCGGCGCCGCATGATAGGCGCGGTCATGGACCACGCAGCAGGCTTCCCAGGGCGGGTGGTCGCCGTGGCGCGCGGCCAGCGCCGGCAGATGCGCGGCGGCGAAGTCCCAGCCCGCCGAGAGGCCGCCGCTGCAGCCATCGGTGACGAAGGGCGCGAGCTCGACGCCCGCGCGGTCCCGAGTGGCGATCAAGCGGCTATGGGCGGGAAGCTCGAGCCAGCGCTCGACATCCACGATTACCGAGGTGTCGCTCCCATCCGCCCCGCGCGACGGGGCGGATACGACGCCGGCAATCGCCGCCGCGAGGACGAGGGGAACGGGAATCGCGCGCAAAACCATGCCGCCGTTTACCTTCCCCACAGCAACAGCGCCATGGCCCACTGCCCCGCGCCTGGCGAGGACTATCGGGCCGCTCGTTTTGTCTGATAATATGCATGCAATAGTCCCCACGAGCGGTCCCGATGCTGACGCTGAGTCCGACGACGCTGTTTGGCGCAAACCGCAAGCAGAACCTCTTCGCCCAGGTCGTCGAGGGGCTCGGCAGCCGGATCGTGCGCGGCGAGCTGAAGCCGGGCGACCCGATTCCCAACGAGGCGGACCTCGGCCGCGAGTTCAGGGCGAGCCGCTCGGTGATCCGCGAGGCGGTCAAGTCGCTGGCCGCCAAGGGCCTGCTCGAATCCCGCACCCGGACCGGCATCCGCGTGCTGCCGCCGGGCGAGTGGAACCTGCTCGACATCGACGTGCTCGGCTGGCGCTACGTGGCAATGGAGCCGCGGGCCTTCTATCGCGAGCTCTTCGAGATCCGGCGGATGATCGAGCCGGAGGCGGCCGCGCTGGCCGCGGAGCGGGCGAGCGCCGAGGACGTGCAGGCGATCGAGCGGGCCTTCGCGGTGATGGCCGAGGTCGAAGCCGACAGCACGACCGACGAGGCGATCCTCGCCGATCTCGATTTCCACCGGGCGATCCTGGTCGCGGCGGGCAACGATCTCCTGCTGCAGATGGGCAAGCTGATCGGCGTCGGCCTCCTGGTGAGCTATCGCCTGTCCCCCGACCAATACACGCTATTCGTCGGACGCCATCTCGAGGTGCTCGAGGCCATCCGGCGCCGCCGCTCGAGCAACGCGCGCAAGGCGATGGAAAGGCTGCTCGGCGAGACGCGCGGCTATCTCGACGCCCATAGCGTCCGGGATGCGGACGACAGGTCTGGCTAGTCGACCCGGCGGATCTGGCGGTTGTAGACGGCGGCGAGACCGGGCAGGGGGTGGGGTTAGCCGGGATGCGCCG
>JAEVZM010000057.1 GCA_023392225.1 Pseudomonadota bacterium | reverse complement strand
GAGACACCCGCTGCCCGCGCGACATCGGCAAGTTTGTCGCTTCGCTTCATGGACGGAGTCGCAGAGCCCTCTTCTCCTGACACGTTCCAGCCTGTCGTCGTGGATTCCTAAGCCAAGATCGCAGTGCGTTCAAACACATCCTGAACCGATTCATTATCGATTGACATTCTGTTCGTTGACAGCCATAGATAACGAATTGAATCGGTTCATTAGCCTGCCGCTGTTTCCGCATCGAACCGACGCGACAGACCACCACCGGACAGCCGTGGAGACCGTCATGGACCCGCTTCTCGCCGCAGCCGCCTTCAGTACGACGGCCAGGACATGCGAAATCCTCCGAAAGCCCTCGACCGAGGACGCCTTCTACGCACGCCATGGCGCTCCGGTGGTCCGGCGCGCCATGCCGGCGGCACCGGCCATCACGATCGCCGTCGCGGTAGTGGTGCTGGCCGGCCTGCTCGGCGGCGTCTAGCCCGGCGCTATTCCGCCGCCACCGCAGCGGAGCCGTTGAGCGGATTGGCCGGGTTCCAGGCGTAGCGGATCGTCTCGAAACGGACCGCCCGCGCATCGTAGAGGAGCAAGCGCCCGACCAGCCCCTCGCCAATGCCGACGATCTCCTTGATCGCCTCGAGCGCCTGCAGCGAGCCGACGACGCCGACCAACGCCCCGAGGATCCCAGCCTCGGCACAGGTCGGCAGGAGCCCCTCCGGCGGCGCCTCGGGAAAGATGCAGCGATAGGTCGGGTTGGGCGTCCCGTCGGGGCCGGCGAGATATGGCTTCAGCGTGGTGATCGAGGCGTCGAACTGGCCGACCGCCGCCGTCACCAGCGGCTTCCGGGCATGGAAGCAGGCTTCCGACACCGCGTAGCGGGTGCCGAAATTGTCCGTGCAGTCGAGCACCAGGTCGTAGCCGGCGACGAGCCCGGCGACGTTCTCCGGCTTGAGGCGGAGGCGATGGGTCTCGACCGCGACATGCGGGTTGAGGCGCGCCACGGCGGCCGCCGCGCTCTCGACCTTCGGGCTGCCCACCGCCTCGGTCTGGTGGATGACCTGGCGCTGGAGGTTGGAAAGCGACACCGTGTCGTCGTCGACGATGCCGAGGGTGCCGACCCCGGCTGCGGCGAGGTACTGGATCACCGGCGCGCCGAGCCCTCCGGCGCCGACCACCAGCACACGTGCCGCCTTCAGTTTCTGCTGCCCGGGACCGCCGACATCGGCGAGCACGATGTGACGGGCGTAGCGTTCGATCTCGTCGCGGGAAAAATCCATGGCCGGAATTTAGGCCCGCGCGCCCGGTTTTGCGAGCCGCCGCATCACGGAAGGTTGCGGCCGCGATCCTTGCCGCGCCCCCGGGGCCTTGCCATCATGGGACCGAGAAGAATTCCAGGGTGGCGACGGGGCGACGATGATCCGCAAGCTGATCGGGGTGCTGGTGATCCTGGCGATCATCGGGTTTGGAGCGTTCTGGCTGCTTACGGCGCCACGCACCCTCGCCGCCGCCGACCTCCCCGACCACACGCCCGACCTCGCCAATGGCGAGTACATGTTCTGGGCGGGCGGCTGCGCCTCCTGCCACGCGGCGCCGGGCGCTGAGGGCGACGACCTCCTGAAGCTCGGCGGCGGCCTGGTGCTCAAGTCGGATTTCGGCGACTTCAACGTCCCCAACATCTCCCCGGACGCTGCAAACGGCATCGGCGGCTGGACGGCGCTCGACCTCGCCAACGCCATGAAGCACGGCGTCGCCCCGGACGGCACCCACCTCTACCCGGCGTTTCCCTACACCTCCTACCAGCGGATGAAGCTCGAGGACATCATCGACCTCAAGGCCTATCTCGACACCCTGCCGGCGGTCGACAATGCCGTGCCGGAGACCGCCCTCGCCTTCCCGTTCAACATCCGCCGCGGCATCGGGCTGTGGCAGCTGCTCTATGTCGACGGCGAGACCTTCGCCCCCGACCCGGCGGCGAGCGATGCCGTCAACCGCGGCGCCTACCTGACCGAGGGACCGGGGCACTGCACGCAGTGCCACTCGCCGCGGAACTTCATGGGCGGCATCATTGCCGACCGCGCCTATAGCGGCGCCCCGATCGCCGGCAGCGACGGCAGTGCGCCGAACATCACCACCGACGACGCGACCGGCATCGGCACCTGGTCGGTGGCCGAGATCGTCGGCATGATGAAGACCGGCTTCCTGCCCGACTTCGACGTTGTCGGCGGCGACATGACCGAGGTGCAGCGCAACCTCGCCCGGCTCACCGCCGAGGACCAGACGGCGATGGCCGAGTACCTCAAGACGCTGCCGGCCATCGCCTCGCCCTACAAGGCGACCCAGGCCGGCACCGACGCCTTCAACTGAGGCTCATCCGCCGAACAGGCGGCCGAGGAAGCCCTTGCGCTGCTGCTGGGGCTGCTGCTGACGCTGTTGCGATGGCGGGGCGAGGCGGATGACGCCGTTGTTGTTGGGGGGCCTGGCGGCGACCGGCAGCGGCGCCGGCGCGGACCGAATGACGTCGCCATCCTCCCCAACGATGGCGATCTGGTCGCCGATCGGGTCGCCCCCCGCGGCGAGCGTGCCGATGTCGCGCGGCTGGTAGTCGCCGGGGAGCGCCGCCACCGGAACACCGTCGAGGCTTTCCGCCATGAAGCGGTGCCAGGCGGCCGCCGCGACGTTGCTGCCACTCGCCTTCTTGGTCGGCTTGTTGTCGTCGTTGCCGAACCAGACGCCGGTCACCAGCCGCGCCGTGTAGCCGATGAACCAGGCGTCGCGAAAATCCTGCGAGGTGCCGGTCTTGCCCGCCTCCGGCCAGCCGGGAACCGCCGCCGTCCGGCCGGTGCCCGAGCGCATCACCTCCGACAGCATGGCGTTCATCATCGCCACATAGGCGGGGTGGACGACCTGCCCCGGCCCCCCACCGCTCCGCTCATAGAGGACGCGGCCGCCCTCGGTGCGGATGCGCTCGATGACGTGCGGGATGACGCCCCTGCCGCCATTGGCGAAGGTGGCGTAGGCGCCAGTCATCTCGAGCAGCGTCACCTCCGAGGTGCCGAGTGCCAGCGACGGCGTCGCCTGGAGGTCGGAGCGGATGCCGAGGCGGCGGGCGGTCGCCGCGACCGTCGCGGGGCCGACCTCCGCGGTCAGCTGGGCGGCGATGGTGTTGAGCGACAGGGCCAGCGCCGAGGTGAGGGTCACCGGGCCGAGATACTTGCGGGTGTAGTTCTCGGGACTCCAGCCGCGGATCGTCACCGGCTGGTCGACGCGCATCGATTCGGGATAGTTGCCGGCCTCGAGCGCGGCGAGGAACACGAACGGCTTGAACGAGGAGCCGGGCTGGCGCTTGGCGTCGACCGCGCGGTTGTACGGGCTCGACGCGTAGTCGCGGCCGCCGACCAGCGCCCGCACCGCCCCGTCCGGCGTCATCGCCACGATCGCCCCCTGGCCGACGCCGCGCTCGGCGCCTTCTGCGGCAAGGGTCGCCGACAGCGCCCGCGCCGCCTCGGCCTGCGCCTTGAGGTCGATGGTGGTCTCGACGACGATGTCCTGGTCGATGGCCCCGATATAGGACGGCAGCTGGTCCATCACCCAGTCGGCGACGTAGCGCCCGCTTCCCCCGGCGACGTCGCGGACGGGGCGCACCTCCTCGGTGAGCGCGAGGCTGGCCTGCCGGTCGTCGATGAAGCCCTGGTCGTGCATCGCGGCGAGGACGAGCTGGGCGCGGGCGGCCGCGGCATCGGGGTCGTGCAATGGCGAATAGCGGGTCGGCGCCTTGAGGAGGCCGGCGAGCACCGCCGCCTCGCCGACCGTCACGTCCCGCGCCGACTTGCCGAAATACCGGTGCGCCGCGGCATCGACACCATAGGCGCCGCCCCCGAGATAGACCCGGTTGAGATAGAGCTCGAGGATCTCGCGCTTGGAGAGGCTCAGCTCGAGCCAGACGGCGAGGATCACCTCCTGCACCTTTCGGCCGAAGGTCCGCTCCGGCTTGAGGAAGAGGTTCTTGGCGAGCTGCTGGGTCAGCGTCGAGCCGCCCTGCACGACGCCGCCGGCGACGGCGTTGACGACGGCGGCGCGCACGAGCCCGATCGGGTCGATGCCCATGTGGTACCAGAAACGGCGATCCTCGATGGCGATCACCGCCTGCGGCAGGTAGGCCGGCATCTCGTCGAGGGTGAGGGTCTTGCCCGCAACGTCGCCGCGGTTGGTGATCAGCGCGCCATCGGCCGAAACGATGCGCACGCTCGGAGGGGTCTGCGGCAGCGCCCATTCCGAGGTCGGGGGCAGCTTCGACCAGTAGAAGGC
>JAEVZM010000674.1 GCA_023392225.1 Pseudomonadota bacterium | reverse complement strand
ACGGTGCGCTTCGCGCTGGTGGGGGCCGGTTTCATCGGCCGCATCCACGGCCTCGCCATTCAGGCCGTGAACCGCGTCTTCGGTGATGCGCCGCTCCGCGCCGAGGCGACCATCCTCATCGACCGCGATGCCGCGCTGGCCGAGCGTCAGGCAGCACAGCTCGGCTTCGCACACTGGACCACCAACTGGGAGGAGGGGCTCGATCGCGCCGACGCGGTGGTCATCGCTGCGCCGAGCTTCATGCATCGCGAGGTTGCCCTCGGCGCCGCGGCGCGCGGCAAGCACATCCTCTGCGAGAAGCCGGTGGGCCGCTCGGCCGCCGAGGCCGACGAGATCGCCGGCGCGGCGGCGCAGGCCGGGGTCTCCAACGGCGTCGGCTTCACCTACATGCGGGCGCCGCTGGTGCGCCACGCGATCGAGCTCGCACGCTCCGGCGCGCTCGGCCGCCCGGTCAGCTTCCGCGGCCGCCACGCCGAGGATTACCTCGCCGACCCGGAGGCGCCGTTCTCCTGGCGGCTCGACGCCACGCTTGCCGGCCGCTCGGGATCGCTCGGCGACCTCGGCTGGCACATCATCGCCATCGCCCGGGCGCTCTGCGGCCCGGTGGCCTCGATCAGCGGCCTTGCCGAGACGGCCTATCGGCAGCGGCGCACCGGCGACGGGTCGGCGCGTGCGGTCGAGAACGAGGACTGGGCGGGCATGCTGGTCCGCTTCGAGAGTGGCGCTGTCGGCTCCATCGAGTCGAGCCGCATCGCTCACGGCCGCAAGATGGACATCGGCTTCGAGCTCACCTGCGAGAGCGGCTCGATCGTCTTCGACGGCGAGCGGACCAACGAGCTCGCGGTGTATCGGGCCGGCGAGGCGGCCGGGGAGCCGGGGTTCCGGACGCTCCGCATCAACGGCGGGCATCCAGACTATGCCGCCTTCATGCCGGCGCCGGCCCACGGCCTCGGCTTCAACGACCTCAAGACGATCGAGATCCACGCCTTCCTCCGGGCCATCGCCGAGGGGCGCAACATGACGCCAGACCTCGACGATGCCTGCCGCATCGCCCGCATCTGCGAGGCGGCGCTGGCATCCTCGGCGAGCGGGGCGCGGATCGAACTGCCGGAGCAACGGCCGGCCGAGACCCAGGTGGCAGCATGAGCGTGCGCATCGGCATCAACCCCATCACCTGGACGAACGACGACGTCCCCGAGCTCGGCGGCGACACCCCGCTCGAGACCTGCCTCGCCGAGACCCGGGCCGCCGGCTACGCCGGCACCGAGCTCGGCGGCAAGTTCCCGCGAGAGAGCGCCGTGCTCGGCCCGATCCTCGACGGCTACGGCCTCTCGCTCGTCGGCGGCTGGTGGGACGGCCGCATCTGCGAGCGCAACGTCGAGGAGGAGTTCGAGGCGCTGCTGCCGCACCTCACCCTCCACCGCGACCTCGGCGCCGGCCGCGTGGGCTATGCCGATACGTCGCGCGGCCGCCACGGCGGCATCTGGGACCCGATCTCGAAACGGCCGATGCTGGCCGACGACGAGTGGGCGCCCTATGGCCGGAAGGTCACCGCGCTCGCCGAGAGGATGGCCGAGTTCGGCGTGCCGATGGCGTTCCACCATCACATGGGCACCATCGTCGAGAGCGATGCCGAGGTCGACCGGCTGATGGCGGTCACCGGGCCGGCGGTGGGGCTCCTCTACGACACCGGCCACAGCGCCTTCGCCGGCGGCGATCCGGTGGCGCTCGCGGCGCGGCACGCGAAGCGCATCGTCCACGTCCATTGCAAGGACACGCGGCCCGACATCCTCGCGCGCGCCCGACGCGACGACATGAGCTTCATGCAGGCGGTGATGGACGGCATCTTCACGGTGCCTGGCGATGGCAGCGTCGACTACCCGGCGATCCTCCGCACCCTCCAGGATGCCGGCTACGCGGGCTGGCTGGTCGTCGAGGCCGAACAGGACCCGCGCAAGGCCGAGCCGCTGACCTACGCCACCATGGGCTACCGCAACCTCGTGAAGCTCGCCGGGGACGCCGGCTTCACGGTCGAGACGCGAAAGGACGCGCCATGAGCGGCGCCAGCCGTCCCCGAGCCTCGCTTCTTCCAGTAACCGGGAGCAACCGCTCCAACCACAGGAGACAGGCCATGACAATGCGCGTGACTGGTGCTCGTTGGATGAAGTTCCTCTCCCTCGCCGGCCTCGCCGTCGGCACGATCGCGGCGAGTGGTGCCGCGCAGGCGCAGGAGGACGAGATTTCGATCTACTTCGTCGGCTGTGCGGCTCCGACCGGGTTCCACGGCTACCTCGCCCGCGGCGCGGCCGAGGCCGGCGAGAATCTCGGCGTCAACGTCACCTACATCTATCCCGACCAGCTCACC
Source organism: Pseudomonadota bacterium (assembly GCA_023392225.1). GTDB lineage: Bacteria > Pseudomonadota > Alphaproteobacteria > Rhizobiales > Kaistiaceae > Bauldia. The sequence continues at coordinate 1,232 of JAEVZM010000674.1, read as the reverse complement.
ATTCCGAACCAGGTGCAGAAGATCGAGGAGGCGATCGCCGCCCAGGCCGACGGTATCGCGATCTGCGTCTTCACCGAAGACGCCGCCTATACCGACGTGGTCGCGCGCGCCAAGGAGGCCGGCATCGCGATCGGCAGTGCCGCGGCGCCTCCGGCCGGGAAGCAGGTCCGCGATCCCGACGACATGTTCCTGTTCCGCACCGGATCGGATGAGAAGGCAGCCGGCAAGCTCACCGCCCAGCGCCTGATCTCGATGGGGGTCAAGGGCCGGGTCGTCGTCGCCAACCAGCAGCCCGGCGATGCCACCTGCATGGACCGCGCGAACTCCGAGATCGACGAACTGAAGGCGGCCGGCATCGAGGCCGAGTTCCTCGAGCTCACCATGGACCCCGGCCAGCAGGCGGAGTCGCTCTTCAACTATCTCCGGCTCCATCCCGACACCGCCGCGGCGACCTCGACCTGCGACGTCATCGACGGCTTCCTCGCCGCCAAGGAACAGGCCGGACGCGACGACCTGATCCTCACCGGCTACGACATCGTCGCCCAGAGCCTCGCCGCGATCCGCGACGGGCGCCAGGCCTTCACCATCGACCAGCAGCAGTTCTGGCGCGGCTACATGCCGATCGTGCTCCTGACCCACAACATCAAGTACGGCCTCCAGCAGGCGAACTACTTCCTCACCGGCCCGACCATCGTCGACAAGGACAATGTCGAGAAGGTCGCCGCCCTGGTCGAGAAGGGATACCGCTAGAACGGGACAGGACCCGAAGGGGCCGACCGCCCCTTCGGGTCCGTCGCGGGCAGCGCAAGCGGGGTTCGCAGCAGAGATGGCCCAGGGACTTCAACATAGCCCGGCCTCGTCGGGACAGACGCGGGCGATCGCCTTCGGCGAGGCGTTTCGCCGGTTCATGCTGCGGCCGGAATCGACGGCGCTGGCGGCGGTCGTCATCCTGTTCGTGGTCTTCACGATCCTGTCGCCGCAGCTCTTCCCGACCAAGCTCACCTTCATCTCGATCATGGCCGTGGCCTCGGAGCTCGGCATCGCGTCGATCGGCGTCACGCTCCTGATGATCGGCGGGCATTTCGATCTCTCGATCGGTGCCGTCCTCGGCCTCACCTCCTACGTCGCCGTCGTGCTGATGCGCGACTTCGGCATGTCGCCGGTGGTCGCCGCCCCGGCCGCGGTGCTGGTCGGCGCGGTACTCGGTTTCATCAACGGCGTCATCGTCGTCC
>JAEVZM010000644.1 GCA_023392225.1 Pseudomonadota bacterium | reverse complement strand
ACCCGGTCAGATGCGAAGGGTGCCCTCGGAGGGAAAGAGCCTGCCCCATTGCGCGATCGTGGCCCGTGCCCAGGGAGGAACTCATGACCATAGCCGGCGAGTTTCAGAACCTCTTCGCCTTCCTCCGCGATACCGCAGTCGACAAGGCGCTCGACCAGGACATACCCCTGGCCGGCGCCGCGTTGCAGGCGGTCCCGGCGGCGCTGTTCTCCGCCCTCGAGGCCGACATCGCGTCGGCCCTCGACTCGGTCGGCGACGATGCGACAGCGATCGCCACCGCCATCAACGACCTCCCCGGCGACCTCCTCACCGCGAGCGTCTCCGGCGGCGTGGTCACCATCACGATCGACACCAGCGACAGCGTCACGCTCGATGCCGTCTCGACCGGGCTCGACCTCGGCATCGCCAACCTCAATCTCGGGCTGGAGGGTGATGCGACCTTCACCCCCACGCTCTCGGCGGCCCTCAAGCTCGAGCTGACCTACGACACCGGCGCCGCCACGCCGACGCTTGCGGTAAGCGACGGCGACGATGCCCTGGTGCTCGGCTTCGACGTCGGCATCGATCTGAGCGGCCGCGCCGAGCTCGGTCTCCTCGAGGTCGTCGTGACCGACGGCAACACCGATCCCGACACGCCGGAGATCGCGCTCGACTTCACCGTCGACATTGCCAGCGGCGACCTTTCCGGCCTCTCCGCCGACAGCGTCAGCGTCGATCTCTCCGGTCACGCCAATCTCGACCTCGGTCTCCGCGGCGACATCCCGATCCTCCCGGACCTCGTGGCCGACTTCGTCGTCGACTGGAGCTTCTCGACCGGGTCGCTGTCGGTCTCACCCTCGGCGGTCAAGTTCGAGAACATCGGCGTCGACATCGCCTCGCTCGTCGACATCCTCGCCGACGTGATGGATCCCATCCTCGGCTTCACCAAGGAGTTCCCCTTCCAGGACATCATCACCGGCCTCACCGTGCCGGTGCCGGAGCCCTTCGCCAGCATCATCAACTTCCTCGACGTCGACCGCATCCCGCTTGGCGGTGGCGACGGCAAGATCAACTTCCTCGACTTCGCCGCGATCTACTACGAGCAGCAGGGCAACCAGCCCGCGGTCGAGGCGATCTCCCAGTTCGCCGAGGCGCTCGGCATCATCCAGATGCTCACCGGCGGCGCCAACGGGAACCTCGCCGGCATCGTCAAGCTCGGCGATCTCGACTTCACCACCGGCACGGCGAACTTCGCCGCCAATGCCGACGCGCTCGCCGATGCCGACGGGCTGCTCGCCGTCGCGCAACAGTTCCAGGAGGCGATGGAGGCGATCGAGGGCCTGATCCAATCCGTCCAGACGTCGCTGGCCCAAGGGTTCAGCGACACCGCCGGCCTCACCTTTCCGATCCTCGACAATCCGGGCTCGATCGTCAGCCTCTTCCTGCCCGATCTCTTCCCGGGCGCCGAGCCGATCGTCTTCGTCGAATACGACCTGCCGGCGCTCCAGGTGGAGGCCAAGGTCGGCGACTTCTTCTTCTCGATCCTCGGCCCGATCGGCATCAACCTCGGCGGCTCCTTCGGGGCCGGCATCGATTTCAAGATCTCCTACGACAGCATGGGCCTCACCGACCCCGGCCCGGACGGCTTCACGATCGACGACCTGCTCAAGGGCCTGGTCCTGTCGCCGTCCGGCGCCGATACCCGGGTCGCGTATATCGAAAGCGAGATTCATGCTGGCGCCGGCGTCGAGCTGGTCGCCGCTCGGGCGTTCGTCGAGGGCGGCCTCAACGGCAATGTCGCCGCCTATTTCCCGGACAACGAGCTGCGCTTCGACGACGTCGCCGCCGGCTGCATCTTCGATCCGATCACCGGCGCGATCGGCGCCGAGCTCCGCCTCCGCCTCGAGGTCGGTTTCGGCGTGTTCAGCTGGACCGTGAGGAAGACCCTGGCCGAGACCACCCTCGTCGACTTCAGCTTCGGCTGCGACGGCTCCGGCACGCTCCACACCGATCCCGGCAAGGGTCTCGCCGCGCTCAAGTCCGACGATCCCGGCACGCTGGTGCTGCATGCCGGCCTCCTTGCCGGCCAGCGCAGCATCAACGGCAAGGTCGGCGTCGACGAGCCGTCACCGGGCGGCGAGACCTACCGGATCGGCAACACGGTCGATGCCGATGGAAACGTCATCGCCGGCACGCTGACCGTATCCGCCTTCGGCATCAACGAGATGTACGGGTCGCCCGACGCCCCGATCCAGCACATCGGCGGCGAGTTCGGCTTCGGCATCCACGGCGCGGATTTCGGCCAGGGCGACGACAGCCTAGTCATCGCGGCCTCCGTCGCGGCGACGGCCGACGTGTACATGGGCACCGGCAACGACTACGCCTCGGGCGGCGCCGGCGCTGACGTGCTGCGCGGTGACGACGGCTTCGACCACCTCCTCGGCAATGGCGGCGACGACAAGCTCTATGGAGGGGCCAGCGACGACACGCTCGAGGGGGGCACCGGCGCCGACCTCCTCGATGGTGGAGACGGGCGAGACCAGGTCAGCTACGAGAACTCGGCGTCCGGCGTGACCTTCAACAAGGCCCCCGACGCCAGCGGGGCGCTGATCGGCGAAGGCGGCGAGGCAGCGGGCGACCGCCTCGTCAGCATCGAGTACATCATCGGCTCCGGGTTCGACGACATCCTCGTCGGCAACCCGGGCCAGGGCAGCACGCTCGAGGGCCGGGCCGGCAACGACGTGCTGATCGGCGGCACCGGCGATGACTTCCTCCTCGGCGGCGCGGGTGCCGACGTGATGCGCGGCGGCGCGGGGCGCGACGCCACCAGCTACCTGTCGTCATTCGGCGCGGTGCGGGTCGATCTCCTGTTCCACGGAGCCACCGGCGGCGACGCGACCGGCGACGTCCTCGTCGACATCGAAGAAGTTCAGGGGTCGCTGTTCGACGACGTGCTCAACGGCGACAACAGCGCCAACCGCCTCGACGGCTGGTACGGCAACGACAAGCTGGAGGGCCGCGGCGGTCCCGACATCCTGACCGGCGGTGACGGCAACGACGTGGTCTATGCCGGGGCCGACGGCGATCGTCTCAGCGGCGGCAGCGGTATCGACCTGCTCAGCTACGCGAACGAGACTGCGGGCGTTGCGGTCAACCTTCGGAACGGCACCGGCAGCGATGGCGACCTGATCGGTGATTTCGACGAGACCGACACGTTCCACCAGAACACCTCCGGCTTCAGCGGCTTCGAGAATCTCGACGGGTCGAACTATGGCGACATCCTGACGGGCGACCTTGGTGACAACGTCATCCGCGGCCTCGACGGCGCCGACATCATCAATGGCCACGACGGCAACGACGTCCTGATCGGCGGCTCCGGTCCCGACCAGATGACCGGCGGCGCCGGAACGGACTGGGCGGACTATCGCGGCGCCTTCTCGGGCGTCATCGCCAACCTCGCCTCGGGCGGCACTGCGGGCGACGCAGCGGGCGACACCTACAGCACCATCGAGAACCTCCGGGGCAGCGATTACGCCGACACGCTCGTTGGCGATGCGCAGGACAACGTGATCGATCCGGGACTGTCGCTGTTCGGGACGGACCAGGTCGACGGCGCCGGCGGCAGCGACACGCTGTTCCTGAACTACCTCCGCGGCGACTATGGCGACGGCGTCACCGGCGGCTTCACCAACTGGTCGACGGGCTCCGGCAGCTTCACGCGGAGTGCGGGCGCGACCCAGCTCGACGCAGTCAGCTTCACCAGCATCGAGAAGCTCGAGGCGATCGGCACCATCCACGGCGACGTCATCAATGCCGCGGCCGGCGACGACGTCCTCAACGGCGTCGCCGGTAATGATGTCCTCCGGGGCGGCCTCGGCGCCGACCGGATCTACGGCGGCGACGGCGACGACACCGTGGTTCACGGCAATGCCGAGAATCTGTCGATGGTCACCAGCGTCGTCGCCGGCGAGGGCGACAAGGCCGTCTATCTCTACGGCGGCTCGGGAATCGACACGCTGTGGATATCGCTCGCCTCGGAGACGCGCGACATCACGCTCACCGGCAGCGCCACGCCGGACGTGGAGTTCAGCGGCTCGAACCTGACCATGAGCGCCTCGGACGGCAGCGACATCCGAGGCTTCGAGATCCTCCACGACGTCATCACCGGCGAGGGCAAGGACAGCGTCACCCAGGTCGGCGTCCACGACAACGTCATCCGCACGGGCTGGGATGTGGACGTCATCCGCCCGGGGATGGGCGTCGATACGGTGGACGGCGGCTACGACTTCGAGCTCGGGGTCGAGGTCGAATATCGCGAGGCGACGATCTACGACACCGAAACCACGTATCACACCGAGATTCGTCCGGTCGTCATGGACGGGGCCGACATCGAGGCCAACCCTGGCGACCTGCTCGAGCTCGATTATTCCAGCTATGCGGGGCCGGGCGGGGTCACGGGCTCGGTCGTGCGGATCGGGTCGGACATCGGCCTTAGGGAGGGCGACCAGGGTCAGGCCGCATACACGGTGCTGACCAACTCCGGCACCTATTCCGCGGCTACCGACGTGAACCTCTCCTTCACCGAGATCGAGCGCCTCAAGGTGACCGGCAGCGATGGCGACGACGTGCTCGCCGGAACATTCGACCCCTATGCGGGCCAGCTTGGGAATCTCGGGGACACGGCGACGCTGCGCGGCGACGACCTGCTCTATGGCGGGCTCGGCAACGACCTGCTCGTCGGCAATACCGGTGACGACACCCTCTATGGCGGCGACGGCGACGACGTCATCTCAGGCACCCAGAACCCCTTCGTTAGCTCGCACAGCCAGGGCACCGACGAGGTCGACATCCTGTATGGCGGCGAGGGCGCGGACCTGTTCGTGCTCGGCGCCGGCGACACGGTGTTCTACCGCGACTTCCTGATCTCCGGCTCCGCGGCCGACCGGGCCATCATCAAGGACTTCGACGCAAGCGAAGGCGACCGCGTCCAGCTCCTCGGCTCGGCCGGCGACTACGTGGTCCAGTTCGACGGCACCACCGCCAAGATCTATCACGACGAGAACACCGACGAGCTGATCGCCGAGATCGAGAACGCCGCCGGATTCGATCTCTCGACCGACAACGTCAAGTACGTGACGGCGGGCGACCCGTTCCCGACTCCGGACCCCTCGCCGGCACCGCTGGCAGGGCCGATGTCATTCGCCTCGACCTTCGGTTTCGGTCCGCTCGCTGCCGACTGGATCACGCAGACCACCGACCGCGATCTCCTCCTCACGACGCTGCTCGGCACCGGCGCGACCGGCATCACCTCGCTCGGCGTGACCCTCAACGGCGAGGGCCGCGCCTTCGGCGTCTTCTCGGGCGATCCCTTCGGCCTCGGCGAGGGGATCATCCTCAGCACCGGCCAGGCCGAGGACCTTGCCGGACCGAACGAGATCGACGGCTGTTTCTTCCGCGAGTTCTCCGGCAACGACCTCAGCACCGATCTCGGGCTGCCGGGGACGGACGGCGATCTGGTCCAGTTCGTCTACACCTTCGAGAAGGCCCCGGACGCCGCGGTCGACACCGTGGTGTTCGACTTTATCATGTTCTCGGAGGAGCTCCGCGAATAAGCGGGTCAGTACAACGACTCGATCCGCATCCTCCTCAACGGCGTCAACCTCGCGACCCTCAGCGACGGCGCGGCGGCGACGGTCAACAACCTCATGCCCTCGCCCTTCGGGCCGGCCCATCCCGACCTCATCCTCAACCCCGTCGATGGCGGCCCGCTGGCGGATTCGGTCCGGGCCGACGCCTACACCAAGATCCTCAGCTATGCCGGCCAGATGCAGGACGGCGTCAACACGCTGGTGATCGAGGTCGAGGACGCGCTGGACGGCCTCTGGGACAGCGGCGTCCTGGTCAAGGGCGGCACCTTCAAGGCCGTGCCCTCCACCGGCGGATTGCATGTCGGCTTCGGCGGCAGCGACGTCGCCAGCATCGTCGAGGGGGCGGACTGCTTCGAGATTCCGGTCGCGGTCGACCCCGGCCTGCGCGGTTCGCTCACCGCCCCCCTCGTCATCACCGTCACGCCGAGCGCCGACATCGATCTCGGCAACGGCGTGGGCGTGGCGCGGGTCTACACCGTGGAGCCCGGCGACCCGCTGTCGTTTGAGCTCTGCGTCACCGCGCCGAACGATCGCAAGACCGAAGGCGACGAGTACGGCACCATCAGCTTCAGCGTGGCGAGCGACGACCCGGCCTATGACGGGCTTCCCATCGCGCCGCTGGTGATCGGCGTCGTCGACGCCCTGGCGAAGGTGAACCTCGTCGCCGACCACAGCGTGGCCGGGGCGATCGGCCCGGCGGCTCTCGGCGAGGGCGTCACGGTCGCCGGCTTCGACCGCGACGGCAACCAAGCGAAGCTCGCCTATGGCGACGGCGGCCTGGGCGTGGCGAGCAACGTCAAGGCCGGCAGGTTCGAGGGCCCGATCGCGAGCGAGGTCGACTTCCGGAAGGGCGGAAGCGAGAAGCTGGTGATCACCTTCGCCGACGTCGCCTCCGACGTCTCGATCACGCTCGGCCAGTTCTTCGCCAGCGAGGCCGGCCGCGGCGAGCGGGCGATCTTCACCGCCTTCGATTCCGACGGGCAGGTCATCGCCAGCGGCGTCCTCGTGGCAGGGGAGGGCACGAAGGTTGCCGACAACTTCTGGCGCTTCGATCTCGGCCTCAACGCAGTGGCCCGCATCGAGCTCGAGGCGGCCGACATGTACGAGGGCGGCAAGGCGAAGGGGAAGCAGTCGGATTTCGGCCTCCACGCCGTCAGCTACGCACCCACGGTCGAGACCGGCGATCCCGTCCGGACCGCGATCGTCGGAACCGACGGGAAGGATGTCGTCAACGGCGTGACGACGGTGGCAGGGCAGCCGGTCGTTGGCAACGGCATCGACATCGTCACCGGGCTCGACGGGAAGGACAAGCTGTACGGGCTCGGCGGCAACGACACGCTCGATGGCGGTCGCGGCAACGACAAGCTCTATGGCGGCGACGGCGAGGACGTGCTCATCGGCGGCAGCGGCAAGAACAAGGCGGTGGGCGGCGCCGGCAACGACCTTTTCGTCTTCGATGCGCCGCTCTCCGCCCTCAAGCCGATGAAGATCGCCGACTTCAGCCATGGCGAGGACAGGATCGTGCTCGACAGCGCGATCTTCAGGAAGCTCGACCCGGGCGTCCTGTCCTCGAAGCTCTACTTCAAGGGCCATGCCGCCAAGGACGGCAACGACTACATCGGCTACGACCCGCGGAAGGGGACAGTCTTCTACGACAAGAACGGCGCCAAGGCGGGCGGCGAGATCGCCATCGCCACGCTCCAGAAGGGCCTCGACATCGGTGCCGAGGACTTCCTCGTCATCTAGGAGCGAACGGTTCCGGCGTTGCGAGCCCGCGCGTTGCGGCTCGCAACCGCTCGGCTTGCTTGACACCGTTTCCGTTCCGCAATCATCATCGCGTTCGAGCCGCCCTCGGAACACCCCGGGATCGTCGCTTGAGATCGCCGCAAGCCGTGCTTCAGGGACCGTTGCCCGCGTTTCGGGATAGCCCGGCGCGCCCCACGATCTTCGGTCCTGCTCGTGGCCCCTAGTCACCGAGAGCTGGGTCTTGCGGAGGACGAGTTTCTCCTCGGCGTCCTCAAGGCCTCGAACCATCTTGTCGGGCAGCCATCAGGGCGTCGGCCTGATCCCGGATGCTACGAAAAGGGCGATCCGCTGCTCCTCGCCTATTGGCCCGCGGTGCGCACCAACCGGTTCCAGTCTCTCCTCTACAACCAGGCCTGGAACTACAACGTCGCAGCGGTTCCCGCCGGCCGGTCCGAGGACTTCGCGGCAGAGCTGCCATGGACGGGATCCATGGCTTGTCACTTCCATTGGCTTGCCTCGATCAAGGACGAAGCGGAGCTGGCGCGGTTCACCGACCTTCTTACGGATCTCAAGCGGCAGCGCCGCGTCATCGTCTGGACCGTCCACAACGTCTTGCCCCACGGCGACGAGGCCGAAATCGGGATAGCGGTTCGGGTTCGGCGATTGATGGCCGAGACAGCCGACCTCATTCACGTCATGAACCCGCGCACGCCGGAACTGGTGGAGCCGCACTTCTCCCTGGCCGGCAAACCCACGTTCTTCTCTCCTCATCCATCGTATCTCGGGGCACAACCGTCGTCGGCGACCCGTGAGGCGGCCCGCTTCGAGCTGGGGATCGGCATGACGACGACTGTCTTCCTCGTCTTTGGCGCAATCCGTCCCTACAAGGGGATCGAGGACGTCCTGGCCGCGGCGCAGGTCCTGATGCATGAACGGCCTCAGCGCGACTTCACCGTCGTCGTGGCTGGAATCCCCAAGGACAAGGAACACGTTCGACGCCTCCGCCAGATCGGCACGCTCGGGGAGCGTCTGGTCCTCTATCCGAAGCGGGTCGTGAACGACGACCTCCAGTACTTCTTCCGGGCGGCCGACTATGCGGTGTGCGCCTATCGCTCGGGTCTGAACTCGGGTGCAGCCGCGCTTGCCATGTCGTTCGGAGTGCCGATCATCGCGCCCCGAACCGCGACCTTCGCCGACATTCTGGCGCGGGGAGGGGGCATCGGCTACGCGCCTGACGATCCCGGCGGCCTGGCCGCGGCACTCCGCCGCGCACTCGAGATCGATCCGTCAGGGATGAACGCGCACGCCAACGCGATCGCCGAGGAGGACAGTCCGCTCAACGCGTCCACGCGCTTCTTCGAGGGCCTGACGGCAGGGCTCAAGGCGCGACGTGCGCCAGCCTGAATTCCTGCCGCCGGCCTTTCGGGCCACCAACTGGTCGGCTCAGATCACGATGATGTCGTGGTGGTCGAAATCGTCGAGGTGCTTGCCGACCTTGGCGAAGGCGTGCGGATTGGCGGTGTTCGATCCGTTCTTGGCGTAGAGCAGCCAGCCGCTATCCTTGTCGTAGAGGATCTTCTGCTGCGTCGTCTCCGCCTCCGATCCGATGTGGAAATAGCTCGCCTTGAGCCCGCCCTTGGGGCCGATGCCGGCGAAGCCCTTCTTCACCAGAGCGATCGTGTCGCCCTCGCTCCAGTCGGTGATCCTGTCGGAGACCTTCGACCACTTGAACTGGAACGTATCGTCGCCCTTGCCGCCGCTGAGCTTGTTCTTGCTGCCGCCGCCGATCAGCAGGTCGTCCCCGGCGCCGCCGTGCAGCACGTCATTGCCCGCGCCGCCGCGGAGCTCGTCGTCGCCCGCCTTGCCGGAGAGGGTATCCCGCCCGCCCTTGCCCTTCACCAGGTCGCCACCGTCGGTGACGAGGGCCTGACCGGCTACCGTCTGCTTGGCGTTCACGACGTCCTTGCCGCTCGTTCCGACGATCCTTGCCGCCGCCGCGATGAGGGCCACGTCGTTGCCATCGCCGCCCCGGTAGGTGATCGTCATCGCCCGCTGCTCGAGGAGGAAATAGGTGCCCTCGGCGAGGCCGGCGAAGGCACCTCCGACCGCATCGGCACCGTCGTTGTCGATGATGACGAATTCGTCGCCGACCGAGGGGACGAAGCCGCCGAGCAGGTCGGCCGCGAGTGTTGCTTCGCCAAGGCTCACCGTGCCGTTGGCCTTGACCTGGTCGTAGCCGCCGGCCCCGGCACCTGTCCCGCCGATCTCGGCCGCGAAGAACGCGCCCGCCGCCAGCGCGATATTCCCGGTGGTGAGGACGCCGGCGCTTGCCCCTGGGGCGAGGGTTGCCCCCGCCGCCACGCTGGTGTCGCC
>JAEVZM010000643.1 GCA_023392225.1 Pseudomonadota bacterium | reverse complement strand
GTCCTGTCCTTCGTGGTGGTGGTGGTCGGCGGCATGGGCTCGCTCGGCGGCGCCGTGCTCGCCGGGTTCCTGCTCGGCATCCTCCAGTCCTTCGCCTCGATGAACGAGATCAACTCGCTGCTGCCGGGCATCGACCAGATCATCATCTACCTCGTGGCGGTGATCGTCCTCCTGGCCCGGCCGCGCGGCCTGATGGGCCGGCCCGGCGTGATGGAGTCCTGACCCCATGGACGGCACGAGCCAGAGGAACGACTTCATCCTGATGGCGGTGTTCACGCTTCTCGTGCTCACCGCCCCGTTCTGGCTGGCGCCGATCGGCGCCGGCTATCCCGACCTCCTCCAGAAGTTCGCGATCTTCGGGATCTTCGCGGTCGGCTTCAACATCCTGTTCGGCCTCACCGGGTACCTCTCCTTCGGCCATGCCGCCTTCCTCGGCGTCGGCTCCTACACCGCGGTGTGGTCGTTCAAGCTCCTGTCGATGAACATCCTGCCGGCGATCGTGCTCGCGATCCTCGTCGCCGGGCTGTTCTCGCTGGCGATCGGCTATGTGAGCCTCCGCCGCACCGGCATCTACTTCTCGATCCTGACGCTCGCCTTCGCGCAGATGTCCTACAATCTCGCCTATTCGGTGCTGACCCCGCTGACCAACGGCGAGACCGGGCTCCGCGTGGTGCGCGGCGATCCCCAGGTGCTCGACCGCCTGTTCGGCGTCACCGGGGGCGTGGCCGGCGAGAGCCTGCCGACGCCGGACCTCTTTGGCCTCCGCACCATCGGCTGGGACGGCTTCTACATCTGCGCCGTGGCGCTGATCATCGCCTTCTTCCTCGCGCTCCGCATCACCCGCTCGCCGTTCGGCCTCGCGCTCCGCGGCATCAAGTCGAACCAGACGCGGATGAGCTACACCGGCTTCAACACGCGGCCGCACACGCTCGCCGCCTTCGTCATCTCGGGCATGTATGCCGGGCTTGCCGGGGCGCTCCTTGCGGTCACCGATCCGCTCGCCGGGGCCGAGCGCATGCAGTGGACCGCCTCGGGCGAGGTGGTGCTGATGACCATCCTCGGCGGCGCCGGCACGCTGGTCGGGCCGATCCTCGGCGCCGGCATCATCAAGTACTTCGAGAACATCTTCTCCTCGTTCAACGAGCACACCCTCGAGCAGACCTTCTCGTTCCTGCCCGACCCGCTCCGCGACGCGGCGGTCTCGGTGGCGAGCCTCTTCGTCGGCGAGGGCTGGCACCTCACCCTCGGCCTCCTGTTCATGGCGGTGGTGATCTTCCTGCCCGGCGGCATCATGGAGGGCTTCCGCCGCATAGGGCGGGCCGTCTCCAACCGCTCGGGCGCGCGACGCGCCGACAAGCTCCAGCCGGCGGAGTAGGGACCATGCAGCAGCCCAATGTCGTTCTCCACGTCGACGACGTCTACAAGAGCTTCGGCGGCCTGCACGCGCTGTCCGACATCGACCTCCAGATCGTCGAGGGCCGGACCCACGCGATCATCGGCCCGAACGGCGCCGGCAAGTCGACGCTGCTCAATGTCTGCGTCGGCCGGCTCAAGCCCGACACCGGCGCGGTGGTCTTCGACGGCCAGATCCTCACCGGCAAGTCGCCGTACCAGATCAACCAGCTCGGCGTGTCGCGGGTGTTCCAGACGCCGGAGATCTTCCCCGACCTCACCGTCCACGAGAACGTCGTCATCCCGGCGCTCGCCAAGCGCGACGGCGCGTTCGCGGTCGATGCCTGGTGGAGCATGGCGCACGAGAAGGATCTCCGCGGCCATGCCGAGTCGGCGGTGGTCGACGTCGGTCTCGGCGACAAGCTCCGCCACGAGGCCGGCAGCCTGTCGCGCGGCGACAAGCGGCGGCTCGAGCTCGCCATGTGCCTCGTCCAGAACCCGCGTCTCCTTCTCCTCGACGAGCCGACCGCCGGCATGTCGCGCCTCGACACCAACCGGACGATCGACCTCCTCAAGCGCATCAAGGAGCGCGGCATGACCAAGGTCATCATCGAGCACGACATGCACGTCGTGTTCAGCCTCGCCGACCGGGTGACGGTGATGGCGCAGGGCCGGATCATCGCCGAGGGCACGCCGGACGAAGTGCGCGGCGACCCGCTGGTCCAGGAAGCCTATCTCGGGGGAGGGCACCAGTGAGCACCGAGGAGCTGGTCGTCGTCGAGACCGTCGCCGTCGCTGCCGAGACGCCGGCCCCCGAGGCGCCGCCGTTCTTCGCCTGCAAGGACCTCCACGCCTATTACGGCGAGAGCTACATCGTGCAGGGCGTCTCCTTCGCGATCCGCGAGGGCGAGATCCTGGCGCTGCTCGGACGGAACGGCGCCGGCAAGACCTCGACGCTCCGCGCCATCGCCCGCATGGACGACCCGGCGCTGAAGCGGGGCGAGATCTGGCTCGCCGGCGAGCCGATCCACCCGCTCCGCTCGTTCGAGGCAGCGCGGGCCGGCATGCAGCTGGTGCCGGAGGACCGGCGCATCATCGGCGGGCTCAGCGTCGAGGAGAACCTCGTTCTTGCCCAGATCGCGCCGCCGCTCGGCTGGCCGCTCGAGCGCATCTACCAGCACTTCCCGCGCCTCGCCGAGCGTCGGAAACAGGAGGCGACGACGCTGTCGGGCGGCGAGCAGCAGATGCTGGCCGTAGCTCGGGCGCTCGCCCGCGAGATCAAGCTGCTCCTCCTCGACGAGCCCTATGAGGGCCTCGCGCCGGTGATCGTGCGCGAGATCGAGAACATCGTCGCCGGCATCAAGGCCGAGGGCATCACCACCGTGATCGTCGAGCAGAACGCGGTGGCGGCACTCGAGCTCGCCGACCGCGCGGTGATTCTCGACATGGGCGAGGTGGTGTTCGACGGCTCGCCGGCCCGCATCCTCGAGGATGCCGAGCTCCGCGCCGCCTATCTCGCCATCTGAGCCGCGGCGCCACGCGCCCGCCCGATCGAGGCGGTGCGGAAGAAAGCGACGTCGACCCCCAAGGTTGGGCTTCCCTAACCTTGCGACGCGCTTTAGCATCCTCCCCAACAACAAGAACTCGACAAGATTTCAACATGGGGAGGAATGCGATGGCGAGCGGCCTTCAGCTCTCGCGGCAGGAGCTGTCAGCGGCGTATCGGCGGATGCGCCTTATTCGCGAATTCGAGGAAGCGGTGCACCAGGAGTTCTCGGCAGGGAACATCCCGGGCTTCGTGCATCTCTATGCGGGCGAGGAGGCCTCGGGCGTCGGCGTCTGCATGCATCTCGACGACCGCGATGCCATCGCCTCGACCCATCGCGGCCACGGCCACTGCATCGCCAAGGGCTGCGACATCGACGGCATGATGCTCGAGATCTTCGGGCGGAAGGACGGTCTCTGCGGCGGCAAGGGCGGGTCGATGCACATCGCCGACCTGTCGAAGGGCATGCTCGGCGCCAACGGCATCGTCGGCGCCGGTGCGCCGCTCGCCTGCGGCGCGGCGCTGACCGCCAAGACCCTCGGCACCGGTGGCGTCGCGGTCTGCTTCTACGGCGACGGCGCCTCCAACCAGGGCGCGGTGCTCGAGAGCTACAACCTCGCCAAGATCTGGAACCTGCCGATCGTCTTCGTCGCCGAGGACAACGGCTATGCCGAGGCGACCGCCTCGCGCTGGTCGGTGGGCGGCAGCCAGACGGGACGCGCCAACGGCTTCGGGCTGCCCTCCAAGGAGGTCGACGGCCACGATTTCTTTGCCGTCTACGAGGCGTCGGGCGAGGCCATCGAGCGGGCCCGCAACGGCGAGGGGCCCTCGCTCCTCCACGTGCGGCTGAACCGCTTCTACGGCCACTTCGAGGGCGACGCGATGACCTATCGCCCGGCCGACGAGGTGTCCAACCTGCGTGCCAATTCCGACCCGATCGACCTGTTCCGGCAGCGTGTCGTCGAGGCGTCGCTGATCCCGGCGGACGAGCTCGACGCGATCGACCGCGAGATCGTCTCCGACGTCGAGCGCTCCGTGAAGCTCGCCAAGTCGTCGGCGCTGCCGACCGAGGCGGACCTGATGACCGACGTCTACGTCTCGTACTGAGGAGCGGGCACCCATGTCGAAGAAGAGCTACCGCCAGGCCATCAACGAGGCGATGCGGCAGGAGATGGAGCGCGACCCGCGCGTCATCCTGATGGGCGAGGACATTGCCGGCGGCACCGGCGCCGAGGGCGACCAGGACGCCTGGGGCGGCCCGATGGGCGTCACCAAGGGCCTGCGTCCGCAGTTCGGCCCCGACCGCGTGCTCGACACTCACCTTGCCGAGATCTCGTTCGTCGGCGCCGCCGCCGGCGCGGCGGCCACCGGCCTCCGCCCGATCGTCGAGCTGATGTTCGTCGATTTCATGGGGGTCTGTTTCGACCAGATCTTCAACCAGGCCGCCAAGTTCCGCTACATGTTCGGCGGCAAGGCGGTGACCCCGTTGGTGGTGCGCACCATGTACGGGGCGGGCTTCCGCGCCGCCTCGCAGCACAGCCAGTGCCTCTACCCGATGTTCACCCACATCCCGGGGCTGAAGGTGGTGCTGCCGTCGAACCCCTATGAGGCGAAGGGGCTGCTGATCCAGGCGATCCGCGACGACGATCCGGTGATCTTCTTCGAGCACAAGGCCCTCTACGACATGGAAGGCGAGGTGCCGGACGAGCCCTATGCCATCCCGTTCGGCGAGGCCAACGTCACCCGCGAGGGCGACGACGTGACCATCGTCGCCTTCGGCCGGATGGTGAACTTCGCCAACGAGGCGGCCGACAACCTCGCCAAGCAGGGCATCACCTGCACGGTGGTCGATCCGCGCACGACGTCGCCGCTCGACACCGAGACCATCCTCGAGACGGTCGAGGAGACCGGTCGGCTGGTGGTGGTCGACGAGGCGCATCCGCGCTGCTCGATGGCGACCGACATCGCCGGGCTGGTGGCCGAGAATGCGTTCGATGCGCTCAAGGCGCCCATCAAGCAGGTGACCGCGCCGCACGTGCCGGTGCCGTTCTCGTCGGTGCTTGAGGATCTCTACATCCCCGGCGTCGACAAGATCGAGGCGGCGGTGCGCTCGGTGATGGACTATGGCCGCAGGGAAGCTGCCGAGTGAGCAGCCCCAAGCGGATCACGCCGTTCTGGGCGGATAGCGAAGAAGAAGACGAGACGAGAGGACAGCGTACCATGCCCGCAATCCAGGGGATCACCATGCCCAAATGGGGACTCGCCATGGAGGAGGGCATGCTCGCCCGCTGGGCGGTGGATGAGGGCACGCCGATCAGCCTTGGCGACGAGATCATGGACATCGAAACGTCCAAGATCGCCAACGTCTTCGAGAGCCCGGTGGCCGGCGTGCTGCGTCGCAAGGTCGTGGCCGACGGCGAGACGGTGCCGGTCGGGGCGCTGCTCGGCGTCGTCACCGAAGGCGATGTG
>JAEVZM010000598.1 GCA_023392225.1 Pseudomonadota bacterium | reverse complement strand
GCTGAGGCAGCCGGCGCGCAGCGCGCACCGGCCGGGGTAGTGTCGGTTACGCCTTGGCGTCCTGGATGGCGTTCCAGACCTTCTCCGGCGTTGCCGGCATGTCGATGCGGGTGACCCCGAAGCCACGGTTGAGCGCATCGAGGATGCCATTCATCACCGCCGGGCAGGACCCGATCGAGCCGGCTTCGCCAGCGCCCTTGATGCCGAAGGCGTTGGTCGTGGACGGCACGTTGCGCGTCTCGAAGGTGAAGAACGGCACGCCATCGGCCCGCGGCATGGTGTAGTCGAGGAACGAGGCGGTGAGCAGCTGGCCGTCGGGATCGTAGACGGTGTGCTCGTAGATCGCCTGGCCGATGCCCTGGACGACGCCGCCATGGACCTGGCCTTCGAGCAGCTGCGGGTTCACCGTCGCGCCGAAGTCGTCGACGATCACGTAGTTGGCGAACGAGATCACGCCGGTGTCGGGATCGATCTCGACCTCGGCGATGTGGGTGCCGTTCGGATAGGTCGGCTCCGGCTGCTCGAACGAATCGTCGAAGCCGGTGAGCAGCGCCTTGTCCTTGGCGTTGCGGGCGACCTCGGCGAGCGTCACCGACCGGTTGGTACCGACCACGCGGACGCTGCCGTCGGCGAGCTCGAGGTCCGCGACGGCGGCTTCGAGCTGGTCGGCCGCGAGCTGCTTCACCTGATCGGCGAGCTTGATCGCCGCCCGGTCGACCGACACCGCACCGAGCGGAATCGAGCGCGAGCCACCGGTGCCCTCGCCGTTGGCAACCTGATCGGTATCGCCCTGGACGACGTTGATCTGGTCGTAGTCGAGCCCCATGTGGCCGCCGACGAACTGGGCGTAAGCGGTGGCGTGGCCCTGGCCGTTGGTCTGGGTGCCGATGAACACGGTGACCGTGCCGTCGTCGTTGAGGCGGATGGTCGCCTCTTCCTTGCCCGGGAAGGCGCAGGCTTCGACGTAGGTGGCGATGCCGAAGCCACGGACCTTGCCGCGGGCCTTGGCCTCGTCGTAGCGGGCGTCGAAACCCTTCCAGTCGGCGACCTCGAGAGCGCGATCGAGATGCGCGCCGAACTCGCCACTGTCGTAGATGCGCCCGCCCTGCGTCTCGTAGGGCAGCATCTCGGTCGGAATGAAGTTGCGACGACGGATCTCCACCGGACCGAGCCCGGTATCGCGACCGCACTGGTCGACCAGACGCTCGACCAGGTAGGCGGCCTCCGGCCGGCCCGCGCCGCGATAGGCGTCGACCGTGACGGTATGGGTGTAGATGCCGCGACACAGCGCGTACATGTTGGGGATCTCGTAGAGACCGGTGGTCATGGTCAGGCCGCCCTCGGGGATCGAGGGGGCGTACTGCGAGAGATAGGCGCCCATGTTGGCGAGCAGGTCGACCCGCATGGCGAGGAACCGGCCGTTCTCGTCCATGGCCATCTCGGCCACCGCGAAGTTGTCGCGGCCGTGCGAGTCGATCAGGAAGTGCTCGTTCCGGTCGCTGATCCACTTGACCGGCTTGCCGAGCTCCTTGGCGGCGATCACCGCCAGCGGGTATTCCTGGTAGCAGAACGACTTGGTGCCGAAGCCGCCACCGACATCCGGGGTGATGATCCGCATCTTCTCCTTGGGGATGCCGAGCACGTCCTTGGCGATGCGATCGCGCATGCCGTGGCCGCCCTGCGTCCCCATGGTCAGCGTGTAGCGGTCGGTGCCGGCATCGTATTCGGCGACGACCCCGCGCGGCTCCATGTAGTTGGCGACCAGGCGGTTGTTGACGATCTCGATCCGCGACACCCGCGCCGCCTCGAGAAAGGCCGCGTCGGTCGCCGCCTTGGCGCCCTTGGCGCAGGTGAAGGCGACGTTGGACTTGTATTCCGGCCAGACCAGCGGCGCATCGTCCTCGAGCGCGCGATGCATGTCGACCACCGCCGGCAGGGGGTCGTAGTCGATCTCGATCGCATCGGCCGCGGCGACTGCCTCATCCAGCGTATCGGCGACGATGAAGGCGATAGGGTCGCCGACATGGCGCACCATGTCGCCGCAGAGCAGCGGATGCTTCGGGATCTTCTGGTAGGTACCGTCGATCTGCAGCAGCTTGATCTTGCAGGGCAGCCCGTTGACGCCCTCGATATCCGCCGCCGTCAGGATCAGGCGCACACCCGGCATCTCCCGCGCCGCCGCAAGGTCGCCGACCTTGATCTTGGCATGGGCCATGGAGGAGCGCACGACAAAGGCGCGCAGGCAGCCGGGAGGGGTGTAGTCGTCCGTGAAACGGCCGGTGCCGGTCACGAGCGTCTTGTCCTCCTTGCGGCGGGGGCGAGCGCCCATGCCGAACTTCATCGGAGCGGTGTCGTTCATGATGCAATCGGCCGAACAGGCCGCCCTTCCCTGTCAATTCTCGTGTGGAATCACCGGCGGGGAGCGTGCCGGCCACGTTGGAACGATATCAGGCCAGATCGGCGCGCGAAACGCAACCATCGCGCCGGGGCCTTGTGAGCGCCCGCCGGCGCTGATAGCACCTAGCCAAAATGGGAGAACGACCATGATCGAAGACCATCCGCTGCTCCGCATCCGGCGCAATTTCCCGCGCCCGACGGCGGCCCAGGTCGATGTATTCCGGGGGGCACAGACCGGCCACGTTGTCGATGCCATGCTCGGCAACGGTGGCCTTGATTCCCGCATCAAGCCGATCGGCGGCGTCAAGCCGTTCTGCGGGGTCGCGGTGACCTGCCACGATGGCCCCGCCGACAACCTTGCAACCTATGCCTCGCTCCAGGTCGTGCAGCCCGGCGACGTGGTCATCTCGGCGGCGGGCGGCTTCACCGAGATCGCCATCATCGGCGACCTGCTGCTCGGCATGATGAAGAACGCCGGCGTCGCCGCCTTCGTAACCGACGGGGCCGTCCGCGACATCGCCGGCATCCGCTCGGTCGGCCTGCCCTGCTATGCCGCCGCGGTCACCCCCAACTCGCCCGCCCGCCACGGTCCCGGCTCGATCGGCTTCCCGCTGGTCTGCGGCGGCGTGGCCATCGGCCCGGGCGACATCGTGGTCGGCGACGAGGACGGCGTGGTGGTGGTGCCCTTCGCCCGGATCGACGAGGTCATCGAGCGGCTCGCCGCCGTGCGCTCGGCCGAGGCCGAGCTCGAGGCGAAGGTGAAGGACGGCCTCAAGATTCCGCACCTTCTCCTGAAGCTGATCGACGACGGCCGGTTCAAGTACGTCGATTGAGGTCGCGCCGATGCGCGTCGGATTGATCGGGGCCGGGGCGATGGGGGCGATGTTCGGCGCCCGCTTCGCCGATGCCGGCGCCGAGGTCGTGCTGTTCGACCGTGACGCGGCCCACGTCGCCGAGATCCGGGATTCTGGCCTCTCGGTGACCGGCCCGGACGGCGAGAAGACCTACCGGCTCGACGCGACCACCGATCCGGTGTCGCTGGGTCCGATCGACATGGCGCTGGTCATGGTCGACGGTCACGCCACACGGACCGTGGCCGGCCTCCTGGCGGCAATCCTGCCGCCCGACGCCTTCGTGATCACCCTCCAGAACGGCATCGGCAATGTCGAGGCGCTCACCGCCGTGCTCGGCGAGGGGCGGGTGATGGCCGGCTGCACCTACAACAGCGGCGCCCGGCTCGCCCCGGGCCGCATCGCCCACACCAATGTCGGCGAGACCACGATCGGCGAGATCGACGGAACCCGCACGGCCCGGCTCGATACGGTTGCCGCCCTGTTTCGCGCCGCCGGCCTGCCGGTGACGTCCAGCGACAACGTTATGGGCCATGTGTGGATGAAGTTCGTCCTCAACGTCGCCCTCAATCCAGTCTCCGCCGTGACCGGTCTCCGCCCGGGCGAGATCGCCCGCACGCCTTCGGCACAGGCCCTGGTCGGACACATTCTCGACGAGACGCTGGCGGTGGTCGCCGCCAAGGGCATCACTCTGCCCGAGGCCGATCCGCGCCGCTACATCCTCGACCACGCATGGGAGCGCTACAACCGGCCCTCGATGCTGCAACATGTCGAGACGGCACGGCGGACGGAGATCGACTCGCTCAACGGCGCCCTGGTCCGCGAGGGCACCGCGCTCGGCATACCCTGCCCCTTCAACCAGGCCATCGTGCTTGCCGTGAAGTCGCTCGAGGCGCGGGCCGCCTACCGCACGGCGTCACCGGATGTCGACGAGACGGGGCTGGAGGCGGCTGCCCGCGCCGAGCCTCGTCCTCATCCGATGGCGTAGCCGAAGGCCTCCATCGTCGGGCCGCAGACCGCGACGAACTTGGCGCGCTGCTCCTCGCTCCACGGGGTCTCCGCCAGCGGGATCGGGTCCTGCTGCAGCTCCTCCATCGACGAGACGCGGGTGTTCCGCTTGGCGTGGGCCCGCTTGCCGAAGGCCTCCTCGAGGATCGCGACGCGCGCCGGGTCGAAGCCGAGGTGAGCCCCCACCGCCGCGGCAACCGCGGCCGGCTCGCGCGCCATGGTGAGCTGGTCGACCGCCATCGCGGAATCGCGGATGCCGGGATCGAGTTGCAGCCAGGCGGACATGGCCTCGGTCCAGCTCCGGCAGGCCGCCTCGAAGGTCCAGTGCGGAAACTTGTGGAGCGCCGAGATCACGTTCTCGATGCCGCGGCGGCGGGCGAACACGACCTTCGCCTCCGGCCACTGCTCCCGCACGAAAGGCAGCGCGCGGATCGCCTCCGGCCCGGGCGACTTCTCGACGAAGACCGGCCCGGCAACGGACTCGAAGGCTGCGCGGATGCGCTCGTGAATGCCGCGCCGCAGCGCCTCGGCATCGACCTGCTGCACCATCGTGCGCGGGCCAGCGCGACTGCGAAGACGCTCGAAATAGCTGTCGAAGGTGGCATCGAGCTCGGAGACGATCGGGAAGAAGTGCCCCTCACCGGACTGCGGCACCGCGAGCGCGTCGGCGATTGCCGTCTTGAGGCGGGTGGTTCCGGAGCGTGGCGCCCCGACGACGAAGACCTGCATCGTGACTCCTTCTACAGCGCCGGAACCCGCTGGAGGTAGGTGGGACCAAGCTGATCGAGGCGGGTGACACCGAGCAGGCCCATCCCCCGGTCGATCTCGCTCCGGAAGATCTCGAGCACGTGGGCGACTCCGGCCTCCCCCGCGACCGAAAGCCCCCACAGCTGGGGGCGGCCGATCAGGACCGCGGTGGCGCCGAGGCAGAGCGCCTTGAGCACGTCGGTGCCGCGCCGGAAGCCGCCATCGACCAGCACCGGGATGCGGCCGCCGACTGCCTCGAGCACGGCGGGCAGCGCATCCATGGCGCTCGCCGCGCCATCGAGCTGGCGGCCGCCATGGTTCGACACGATGATGCCGTCGACGCCGTGGTCGGGCGCGCGGCGCGCCTCGTCCGGGTGGAGGATGCCCTTGAGCAGGAACGGCCCCTTCCAGCGCTTGCGCATCTCGTCGACATCGGCCCAGCACATGCCGGGATCGAACATCGCCGCGACATTGGTCGTGCGGAAGTCGATCGGCTTGCCGTCCTTGACGTAGTTGGCGAAGGACAGCCCCGGCAGCGTCTTGCGCATGCGCCACAGCCAGCCCGGCTTGATCGCCATTGCGCCAACCTGGACCGGGCCGAGCCGCGGCGGGATGGTGAAACCGTTCCGCCGGTCGCGCTCGCGGTTGCCGCCGAACTGGTTGTCGACGGTCAGCACCAGCCCCTCGTAGCCGGCCGCGGCGGCGCGGTCGACGAAGGCCCGGGTGAAGTCGCGGTCGCGATAGACGAAGACCTGCATGAAGCGGGGCGACGTGCCGGTCCCGGCGACGTCTTCCAGTGTCGAGATCGAGGCGTGGCTGAGCACGAAGCCGGCCCCGGCGGCCTGCGCTGCCCGGGCGGCGCATCGCTCGCCATCGGGCCAGAACAGGCCCTGCATGCCGGTCGGGCCGATCAGCACCGGCGTCTTGAGCGGAAAACCGAACAGCGTCAGCGACAGGTCGCGCGCGGCCGTCCCGTCGAGCGGCTTGGGCAGGAAGGCATAGTTGCCGAACACCGCCTCGTTGCGACGCAGCGTCCACTCGTCCTCGGCGGCACCGTCGGCGAGATCGAACACCGGCTGCGGCAGCTTCCGCCGCGCCGCGCGGCGCATGGCGGCAATGCTGTGGAGGCCAGCGAGGCCGGGCATCAGACGCGTCTCAGGAGCCGGATCGCGTCGATGAGGCCGGCGGTGGAGGAATCACGGCCGGTCGCCGCCGCCTTGCCCTCGACCATCGGCAGCAGCTCCTTGGCGAGCACCTTGCCGAGCTCGACGCCCCACTGGTCGAACGAGTTGATCCCCCAGATCGCACCCTGGACGAAGACCTTGTGCTCGTAGAGCGCGATGATCATGCCGAGCGTCTCGGGATCGAGCTCGCGGAACAGGAGCGTGTTCGACGGGCGGTTGCCGGGAAACACCTTGTGCGGGGCGAGCGTCTCGATCGTCGCGGCGGGCACCTTCTCCGCCTTCAGCTCGTCGCGGGCCTCGGCGATGGTCCGCCCCCGCATCAGCGCCTCGCTCTGGGCGAGGCAGTTGGCGAGAAGCAGCTCCTGATGGCCGCCATCCTCCGCCTTGTCGGAGCGTGCCGCGACCAGGAAGTCGCACGGGATGACGTCGGTGCCCTGGTGGATGAGCTGGTAGAAGGCGTGCTGGCCGTTGGTGCCGGGCTCGCCGAACAGGATCGGCCCGGTCGCCCCCATCACCGTCGCGCCCTTGAGCGTCACCCGCTTGCCGTTCGATTCCATGTCGAGCTGCTGGAGATAGGCCGGCAGGCGCTCCAGCCGCTGCGCATAGGGCAGCACCGCGTAGGTCGGGAAGCCGAGGACGTTCCGATACCAGATGCCGATCAGCGCCAGGACCACCGGCATGTTCTGCTCGAGCGGCGCCGACCGGAAGTGGTCGTCCATCGAGCGCCCGCCGGCGAGGAAGCGGGTGAACTGCGCCGGGCCGATGGCGATCATCAGCGGCAGGCCGATCGCCGACCAGATCGAGTAGCGGCCGCCCACCCAGTCCCAGAAGCCGAAGGTCCGCTCTTCGGCGATGCCGAACGCCTTGACCTTGGGGATCGCCGTCGACATCGCCGCGAAATGCGCGCCGACCTGTGCCTCGCCGAGTGCCTCGACGATCCATGCCCGCGCCGTGGCGGCATTGGTCATGGTCTCGATGGTGGTGAAGGTCTTGGAAGCGACGAGGAAGAGGGTACGGGCCGGATCGAGGCCGGCGAGGACGTCGCGGATATCGGCGCCATCGACGTTGGAGACGAAGTGGAGCCGCGGCCCGTCGTGAAACGGCTGGAGCGCCCGGACCGCCATGCGCGGACCGAGGTCGGAGCCGCCGATGCCGATATTGACCACGTCGGTGAACCGCCCGCCGGCGCCGGCGATCTCGCCCGAGCGGATGCCGTCGGCGAAGGCCGCCATGGCGTTGAGGACCCGATGGACCTCGGGCACCACGTTCTGGCCCTCGGCGCGGTAGACCTCGTCGGGCATCGCCCGGAGCGCGACGTGGAGCACCGGCCGGTTCTCGGTCCGGTTGATCGCCTCGCCGGAGAACATCGCCGCCCGCCGCCCCTCGACATCGGCCACCCGCGCAAGGGCGAAAAGGCGAGTCATCGTCTCGGCATCGACGAGGTTCTTCGAGTAATCCAGCAAGAGATCGCGAAACGACATCGAGAAGCGCGAGAACCGCTCCGGATCTTCGGCAAAGCGCTTCCGCAGCGGAACCGACATCACCGTCGAGCGATGCGCCTCGAGCGCGTCCCAGGCCTTAACCTTGTCCGAGTTCACGGCCGCGTCCCCTTCCTCACGGATATCGTCCTGACCTAACAAGACCTGGCGGCGAGGGCCAGCGGGAAGAATCGTGCGGGGGGTGTCGGCGATCCGCCCGTGTCGCGGAAGCCGGCTTCGCCATGAGCCGGAGCGTGGCTTGAGTGTTCCGCCGCTCGAGCGCAGTCTTGCCCTTTCAGCGACGGGACCTGGAGGATATCGATGCCGTCACGACCGTCCCATGGACTGGCCCGAAACTTCGCGGTGTCCCTGCTCGTCGTCGCGCCCCTGCTCATCGCGTCCCATTCGGCGATGGCCGAGTCCGCTCCCGCCGTCGATCCCGCCCATGCCGGCCACCAGGACACGGACGACCTCGGGACATTGCCGGGCAAGATGACCCCGGCCCGTGAATCTCACATCATCCTGCGCGGCCCCGACGGCCACGGACACGAGACCCAGATCCATCGGACCGTACGGGCGCCTGGGACTCGCGCGCCGATCCACTTTCACGACTCCGGCGGCGCGACCTGCGTGATCGAAGGTGAGATGACGCTCTACCTCCCCGGCGTCGAGCCGCAGCGCGCGGTTGCCGGCGATTGCTACTACATGCCGCCCGGCCAGCCGATGTCAGGCGCCAATACCGGCACGGTCGACGCGGTGCTGCTCGACATCTTCACCGTGCCCGAGGGAACCCCGGTGTGGCGCGTCATCGAGGGCGGCTTCGACGGTGAGGCCCAGTTCTCGACAGCCCCGGAATGAAGCCCAGCCCCGACCGGGCACCGCTTCAGCCCAACCACGCCGCGAGACGCTCCATCGCCTCGGCCATGTCCGGCGTGGTGCCGGCGAAGGAGAAGCGCATCCACTCGTGGCCGCGCACGCGGTCGAAATCGGCGCCCGGCGTCGCCGCCACCCCCGCCTCGACCAGCATGCGGCGGGCGAATTCGGTCGAATCCTGGGAGAAGCGCCGGGTCGAGGCATAGACGTAGAAGGCCCCGTCGACGGGATGGAACTCGTCGAAGCCGATCGCCGGCAGGCGGTCGAGCAGGATGCGGCGGTTCTCGGCGTAGCCTTCCTTGATCACGTCGAGATCGGCGGTCGCCTCGAACGCGGCGGTCGCCGCGATCTGGGAGATCTCGGCCGGCGAGATATAGAGGTTCTGGGCGATGCGCTCGACCGGCCTGACCAAAGGCTCGGGCAGCACCATCCAGCCGATCCGCCAGCCGGTCATGCAGTAGTACTTGGAGAACGAGTTGACGACGATCGCGTCCGGCGAGAAACGGAGCGCGGTCTCGGCAACGCCTTCGTAGACCAGCCGGTGGTAAATCTCGTCGGAGATGAATCGGATGCCGAGGTCATGGGCGGCCTCGATCAGCGCGCCGAGCGCCGACGGCTGCATCACGGTGCCGCTCGGGTTGGCCGGGCTCGCCACCAGCACGCCGGCGAGCGGCCTTTCGAGATGCGCCGCCTCCAGCATTTCCGCGGTCAGCACGTAGCGGGAGGCGGCGTCGACCGGAAGCTCGACCACCTCGAGACCGAGGGCGTGCAGTAAGTTGCGATAGGCCGGGTAGCCGGGAGCGGCGAGCGCGATGCGGTCGCCATGGTCGAAGGCCGCGAGAAAGGCGAGGTTGAAGCCGGCCGACGAGCCGGTGGTCACCGCGATCCGATCATAGGGCACCTCGATCCCGTGCATCTCGGCGTAGTAGCGGGCGATCCGGTTGCGCAGCGAGCGGAGCCCCAGCGCCTCGGTATAGGCGATGCGGCCATGGACCAGCGCGGCGCGGGCCGCCTCGAGCACGGCGTCGGGCGCCGGTGCACCGGGCTGGCCGACCTCCATGTGGATGACACGCTCGCCGGCTATCTCGCGATCGATGGCGGCCCGCATCACCTCCATGACCAGGAACGGTTCGACGGCGCTCCGGAGCGAGGGGGCGGTGCGGTCGCGCCGCGGCGTGGTCTGGTCGTTCGGCACGTCTTTCTCCTGCCCCATTCGCCGGCCAGCGTCCGGGGGAATCCGGCGCCTTGGCGCCGATGGTCCCGGAGACACTTCCGACAAGGGCAGCATGACGTTCGGACGGTTGAGGTCAACGCTGCGTAGCAGCCCGCACCGGGCATGGAAAGGCCTCGCCGCTGCCGCGATCGCCGCGCTTCTGGCGGCCGGAACCGCCGAGGCGGCCGGGATCAGCGTCGCCCGCGACGCCGAGACCGAGGCCCTCCTCCAGGACTACGCCGCCCCGGTGTTCGCCGAGGCCGGACTCCAAGGCGGCGACCTCCAGATCTTCCTGGTGCCGGACCAGCGCTTCAACGCCTTCGTGGTCGATTCCAAGCGCATCTTCATCAATACCGGCGCGATCATCACGGCCGAGACGCCCGGCGAGATCACCGGCGTGCTGGCCCACGAGGCCGCCCATATCGCCCACAGCGACCTCGCCGCCCTCCGCCAGACCGCCGCACGCAGCACCACCGCCGCCCTGATCGCCTCGCTGCGCGGCGCGGGCGCGGCCGCCGCCGGCTCGGCGGCGGGCATCGGCAGCAAGGGCGCCATGGCCGGAGCGGTCATGGCGGGCTCGATGCATGTCGCGGGTCGCAACATCCTCGCCTATGCCCGCGCCCAGGAATCGGCGGCCGACCAGAGCGCCATGGACTACCTCCAGGCCGCCGGCCAGTCGGGCATGGGCATGGTGGCGGTGATGCGCCGGCTCGCCGACGAGCTGTTTCTCACCTCCGGAAACGTCGATCCCTACATCCAGAGCCATCCGCTGCCGGCCGACCGGCTCCGGGCGCTGGAGCACCGGGCCGGCCAGAGTCCCTATGCCAGCCGCAAGGACCCGCCGGAGCTGCAGCTTCGCCACGACCTGGTGCGCGCCAAGCTCGCCGCCTTCACCCTGACTCCGGCCCAGGTCGGGCGACTCTACAAGGACGGCGATCCGAGCCTTCCCGCCCGCTACGCCTGGGCCATCGCCTCCTATCGCGCCGGCGCCATGAACCCCGCCCTCGAGCGCATCGACGCCCTGATCGCCGCCCAGCCGGAGAATCCCTTCTTCTGGGAGCTCAAGGGCCAGGTGCTGCTTGAAGGCGGCCGCCCCGCCGAGGCCGTGGCCCCGCTCCGCCAGGCGGTATCGCTCGCTCCCGCCTCGGGCCTCCTCCGCATCCTGTTCGGCCAGGCGCTGGTCGCCACCGAGACCGGCGAGAACGTCAGGGAGGCAATTCCCAACCTGACCGTCGGCCTCCTCAAGGACCCCGACGTCCCGGTGGGATGGCGCACGCTCGCCCGCGCCCATGCCCTTGCCGGCGACCGCGCCATGGCCGAGCTTGCCACCGCCGAGGAGCGGTTCGTCATCGGCAACTACGAGGAGGCGCGAATCCACGCCACACGGGCTCAAGAAAGTTTGAAGCCCGGCACGCCGCCCTGGCTTCGCGCCGACGACATTCTGACCTATAAGCCGCCCAAGCCCCTATGATCGCGCGGGCGGGACCCGCCCGGCCGGAGACCAGACCCCCATGAGCATTCGCACGATCGCCCTCGCGGCCACCGCCGCCCTCGCCATTGGTGCCGCGGGCACCCTCGTCACCCCCGGGGGCGCCGAGGCAGCATCCTTCACCGATGCCCAGCGCAGCGAGATCGATGGCATCGTCAAGGACTACGTGACCAGCCATCCGGAGTTCATCCGCGACTACCTGATCGCCAACCCCGAGGTGATCCGCGACGCGATCGATGCGCTCCAGCTCAAGCAGGACGAAGCCGACCGCCTCGCCCAGGCCGCGACCATCGACGGCAACCGCGATCTCCTCTTCTCCTCCCCGCGCCAGGTCGTGCTCGGCAATCCCGACGGCGACGTCACGCTGGTCGAGTTCTTCGACTACAACTGCGGCTACTGCCGGCGGGCGCAGGACGACATGCACCGCCTGATCGAGGCCGATCCGAACCTCCGGGTGGTGCTGAAGGAGTTCCCGGTGCTCGGCGAAGGGTCGATGCAGGCGGCCCAGGTGTCGGTCGCCGTCCGCATCCTCGCCCCCGAGAAGGCCGCGGACTTCCACGAGGCGCTGCTGGCGCAGAGCGGCCAGGTCGATACCGAGGTCGCGCTCGCCGTGGCCGAGAGCCTCGGCCTCGACCGGAAGGCGCTCGAGACGGAGATGCGCTCGGACGAGGTGCGCAGCACGATCGGCGAATCCTACGCGCTGGCCGAGCAGCTCCAGCTCACCGGCACGCCGTCCTATGTCACCTCGGGCGAAGTGGCGATCGGCGCCATCGGCTACGACGCGCTCAAGGACAAGATCGCCAGCGCCCGGGCAAGCTGCTCGGCCGAGGTGTGCTGACCCATTCCCGCGGGGTTCCGCAATTGCCGGGCGGTAACGCCGCCCCTTTCCCTCGCCCCGACAAGTCCCTATAAGGGCGCGGTTTCGGGTATCCGCCCTGCGGATGCCCGGCCCATGTGACATTGTCGGGCGGTATGGCCACGATCTTCGTTCTCAACGGACCGAACCTCAACATGCTCGGCGTGCGCGAGCCGTCGATCTACGGCGGGCAATCGCTCAAGGAGATCGGCGAGGAATGCGTCGCCGCCGGCGAGAAGCTGGGCTTCACCGTCGATTTCCGCCAGACCAACCATGAGGGGGTCCTGGTCGACTGGATCCAGGAGGCGGCCACTGCCGCCGTCGGGATCGTGATGAACCCCGGTGCCTATACCCATACTTCGGTGGCCATCCACGACGCGATCCGCGCCGCTGGACGCCCGGTCATAGAAGTCCATCTTTCGAACATTTTCACCCGCGAACCCTTCCGGCACCATTCCTATGTGTCGCCGGTTGCGGCTGGCGTGATCTGCGGTCTTGGGCCGAAGGGCTACCTCCTCGGTCTCGAAGCGCTCAAGACGCTGATCGGCAGGGACGGCTGACGAGAAGAGATGAGCGAAAAGAAGAAAATCGTCGACAAGGAGCTGATCCGCGAGCTTGCGGACCTGCTCAACGAGACCGGACTGAGCGAGATCGAAGTCGAGCATGACGAGATCCGCCTCCGCGTCGCCCGCACCCTGCAGGCCGCCCCGATGGCCGTTCCCGTGGCCTCCCCGGCCGTCGTCGCAGCGCCGGCGATCGCCCCCGCCGCGACCGGCGCGGATCATCCCGGCGCAGTGCCCTCGCCCATGGTCGGCACCGCTTATCTCTCGCCCGAGCCCGGCGCGCGCCCCTTCGTCGATGTCGGCGACACCGTGCGTGAGGGCCAGACCCTGCTCATCGTCGAGGCGATGAAGACGATGAACCAGATCCCCTCGCCGAAGTCCGGCAAGATCACCAAGATCATGGTCGAGGATGGCCAGCCGGTCGAGTACGGCGAGCCGCTGATGATCATCGAATGAACGACGCGCCTCTCTTCGGCAAGATCCTGATCGCCAACCGCGGCGAGATCGCGCTGCGGATCCTGCGCGCCTGCAAGGAGCTCGGGATCGCCACCGTGGCGGTGCACTCCACCGCCGACAGCGACGCCATGCATGTCCGCCTCGCCGACGAGAGCGTCTGCATCGGCCCGCCCCCGGCGCGGGATTCCTACCTCAACATCCCGCAGCTCCTGGCCGCCTGCGAGATCACCGGTGCCGATGCGGTCCATCCCGGCTACGGCTTTCTTTCGGAGAACGCCCGCTTCGCCGAGATCCTCGAGGCGCACAACATCGCCTTCATCGGCCCGAGCGCGGAGCATATCCGCACGATGGGCGACAAGATCGAGGCCAAGCGCACCGCGGTGAAGCTCGGCATCCCGGTGGTGCCCGGCTCGGACGGCGGCGTGCCGAACGAGATCGCGGCCCGCAAGATCGCCGCCGAGATCGGCTATCCCGTGCTGGTCAAGGCCAAGGCTGGCGGCGGCGGCCGCGGCATGAAGGTCGTCCGCACCCCCGACGAGATGGCCGGCGCCTTCGCCACCGCGCGGGCCGAGGCCATGGCCTCCTTCGGCGACGACGCGCTCTACATGGAGAAGTACCTCGAGAAGCCCCGGCACATCGAGGTGCAGGTGCTCGGCGACGGTCGCCACAACGCCGTCCATCTCGGCGAGCGCGACTGCTCGCTGCAGCGCCGCCACCAGAAGGTCTGGGAAGAGTCGCCCTCCCCCGCCATCACCCACGAACAGCGCGAGAAGATCGGCGGCATCGTCTCGGACGCGATCGCCAAGCTCGGCTATTCCGGTGCCGGCACCATCGAGTTCCTCTACGAGGATGGCGAGTTCTACTTCATCGAGATGAACACCCGCCTCCAGGTGGAGCATCCGGTGACCGAGGCGATCACCGGCATCGACCTCGTCAATGAGCAGATCCGGATCGCCGCCGGCCGCGGCATCTCGTTCCGCCAGGAGGACGTGACCTTCGAAGGCCACGCCATCGAGTGCCGCATCAACGCCGAGGACCCGCGGACCTTCGCCGCCTCGCCGGGACGGATCGCCAACTACCATCCGCCTGGCGGCCTCGGCGTCCGCGTCGATTCCGCCGTCTATCAGGGCTACCGGATCCCGCCCTTCTACGACAGCCTGATCGGCAAGCTTATCGTCCACGGGCGGAGCCGCGAGGAATGCATGAACCGCCTCCGCCGGGCGCTCGATGAATTCGTGATCGACGGCATCAAGACCACGATCCCGCTGTTCCGGGACCTCGTGGTCGATCCCGACATCAAGGCGGGCAACTACGATATCCACTGGCTCGAGAAGAAGCTCGCCTCCGGCCTCGCCAGCGCCTGAGCGGGACCAGCCACCCTCGCCCCGTAGCGGCCGGCAGAACGGCCGCTATTGACGACTCCCCGACGAAGGCGAAGACTGCCCACCGGGGAAACCTACCCTCATGACCAGCCGCAACGACATCCTTCTCGAGATCACGCCGCAGGTCCTGCTCAAGGCCTACGCGGTTGGCATCTTTCCGATGGCGGAGTCGGCCGAGGATCCCGGTCTCTACTGGATCGAGCCCGAAACGCGCGGGATCATGCCGCTCGAGCGCTTCCACCTGCCGCGGCGGCTGCGCCGCACGGTGGCGCAAGGCGTGTTCGAGGTGCGCATCGACCACGATTTCGAGGCGGTGATCGAGGGCTGCGCCTCACCGGCCGAGGGGCGGCCCAAGACCTGGATCAACGAGCGCATCCGGCGGCTCTATGGCGAGCTGTTCGCGCTCGGCTACTGCCACACGGTGGAGGCCTGGAAGGACGGCAGGCTGGTCGGCGGCCTCTACGGCATCGCCCTCGGCGCGGCATTCTTCGGCGAGAGCATGTTCAGCCGCGAGCGCGACGCGTCCAAGGTGGCCCTCGTTCACCTCGTCGGGCGCCTCCGGGCTGGCGGCTTCAAGCTGCTCGATGCCCAGTTCACCACCAGCCACCTCAAGCAGTTCGGCGCCATCGACATCGACCGCCGCCACTACCAGCGGCTGCTCGACCAGGCGCTTGCGGTCGACGCCGACTTCTACCGGCTGGGCGGCGGCTCGACGCTCGAGGAGCTGCTGCAGTCGGTCAGCCAGACGTCATAGACGGCGTGGTCCACGGCATGGAGGCCGGGGCTGTCGGCGAACATCCAGCCCGAGAAGATCCGCCGGACCTTCCGGTTCAGGGTGATCTCGTCGACCTCGACGAAGGCATCGGTCAGCGGTGCCTCGGTCGCGGGCCGGCTGTAGCAGACCCGCGGCGTCACCTGGAGCGCACCGAACTGCACCGTCTCGTCGATATAGACGTCGAACGAGATGATGCGCCCGGTGATCTTGTCGAGCCCCGAGAACACGGCAACGGGATTGGAGATGCGTTCGGGCGGCGGCGTCTGGACCTGGGCATCCTGGGCGCCGGCTTCGACCGGGGCGAGCGCGGCAACGGCGACGAGCAGCAATGCCGGGAGACGGTAGCTGAGCATGAATGAATCCTGGGCGGCCACGAGCGATCCTGCCGGCTGGTACCACGGGATTTCGGCAGCGAAAAGGCCAAGACCGCGGGCGCGCGGCATCCCCTGCGAATCAGGCGGCGCCCATCCGGCGCATTCCTGCCTCCTCCGGTACGCCCGCGAGCCACGCGTCGAGCCCCGCGGCCTCCTCGGCGCCGAACCGGAGGCCGAGCTTGGTCCGCCGCCACAGAATATCCTCGGCGGTGCCCGCCCATTCCTCCGCCATCAGATAGCGCACCTCGGCCTCGGTCAGATCGGCACCGAAGACCATTCCGAGGTCGGCCATGGCCCGCGCGCCGGAGACGATGGTGTGGGCGCGGGTGCCGTAGAGCGAGACCAGCCGAGCGGCATGGGCCGCGCCCAAGAACGGGTAGAGCGAGCGCAGCCCCCGGGCAAGCTCGGCGAGGCCGTCCACCGGGAACAGGCCGCCCGGCAGGGGAACGCCAGCGGTCCATGGCGCACGGAAGCCGATCGCCGGCGCCAAGCGCTCCAGCACCTCCTCGGCGAGCCGGCGGTGGAAACCGATGCTGCCGCCGACGATCGTGACGAGGGGCGGCTCCCGGCCGGTTCCGTCGATCTCCACCGCATGTCCGGGACGACGGTCGAAAAAGCGGCGTTCGCCGGTCTCGGGCAGCGCGTGCACGCCGGCCCAGGCCCAGACGACGTCGTCGTCGTAGAGGGGACGGCGGAAATAGCGGCCGACGGCGGAGATGAGATAGGCGATGTCGGCGCTGTCCGCGGCGACCTCGCCGGGATCGCCGCAATACGCCTCCTCGCTGCTGCCGATGAGGGTGAAATCCCGTTGATACGGCGAGACGAAGATGGTGTGGCCATCGGTGTTGCGGAGCACGTAGCCGCGGTCATGCGCGTAGAGCCGCGGCACGACGATGCTGACGCCCTTGACCAGCCGGAGGCGGGGACGGGCATGGCCGTGCACCACGTGGTCGAGCACCGCCGAGACCCATGGGCCGGCGGCATTGACCAGGACACGGGCGGTGATCGCATAGCGCTCGCCCCCCTCCCCCTCCATCGCCAGCCGCCAGAGCGTGCCCTCCCGCTCGGCGACCACGCACCGCGTTCGCGGGCGGATTTCTGCGCCGCGCGTCCGGGCGTCGCTGGCGGTGAGGACGACCAGCCGTGAATCGTCGACGCTCGCCCCGGGATACTCGTATCCGGCAAGGTACTCGGCCTGCAGCGTCGCGCCCTTTCGGTCGGCACCGAGCGACACCGCCCGCGCTGCCGTCATCTCCTGTCCGAGAAGCCTGCCGCCCGCCATGCGGCCGCGCTGGGCCATCCGGCCCAGGCGCGTCGCCGGCTGGGGTAGGACCAGCCTCAGCGGCCGGGCCACGTGCGGCGCCGAAGCGATCAGCAGGTCGCGCTCGCCCTCCTCGGCGCGATCATCGGCCGAGCCGAGACCGGTTAGCGAGCGCGGAAGGCCGTGGAGGAGCTTGGCAGAGGCCGACGAGCTGCCGCCGGCGAGGTCGCCCTCGTCGCAGAGGAACACGGACATGCCCCGGCCTGCAGCATCGCGCGCGATGCTGCAGCCGTTGATGCCACCGCCGATGACGGCGAGATCGAAAGCCCGCCCCCACACGTGACCCTGGCTCCGGTCGATTCCGATACCGGGTGACCATGGCCCATCCGGCCGTGAAAGCGAAGCGCGAACTACGCCGCTGCGGTCAGATCCGTACCATCAGGACGAGAATGAGCAGGATGATGACGATGACGCCGAGGATGCCCGAAGGCCCGTATCCCCAGCTGCTCGAATAGCCCCATGTCGGCAATGCGCCGATCAGAATGAGGATCAGAATGATGATCAGAATGGTACCAAGCATGGCCGGCTCCCAGCAAAATCAAACCGAAGCTGAAACGCTTGCATCGGGCGTCGGTTCCGGCCTTGCTTGCGGTTGGACGTCCCGCTACCGGAGCGTCGGCCCATCCCGCCTCGCACGCAGCCGAACCAGGAAAGCCCCGCCATGCCCCACGTCCGCGCCAATGGCGTGAACCTCAACTACGAGCTCGTCGGCCCCGAAGGTGCCCCGGTCGTCGTCTTCTCCCATTCGATCGGCGCCACGCTCGACATGTGGGATGCACAGGTCGCCGCGCTCGCTGGACGCTACCGGTGCCTGCGCTACGACACGCGCGGCCACGGCGCGTCCGAGGTCGTCCCAGGACCGGCGACGGTCGACGACCTCGCCGATGATCTCGCCGGCCTCCTCGATGCGCTCGGCCGCG
>JAEVZM010000576.1 GCA_023392225.1 Pseudomonadota bacterium | reverse complement strand
TGATCCAGGCGTCGGGCGTGTCGAAGCACTTCGGCGGCATTACCGCACTGTCCGGCGCCGAGTTCCATGCCGCGGCCGGCGAGGTCCATGCGCTCCTCGGCGAGAACGGCGCCGGAAAGTCGACGTTCATCCAGATCCTCGCCGGCGCGCTCCGCCCCGACAGCGGCACGATCCGCCTCCGCGGCGAGCCATTTGCCGCCGCCAATCCCGACGCCGCCCAGCGGAGCGGCATCTCGGCGGTGTTCCAGGAGCTGTCGCTCCTCCCCGACCTCACGGTCGAGCAGAACGTCTGGTTCCGCCGCGAGCCGCTGACCGCGCTTGGAACCGCCAGCGGCCGGGCGATGCGCGAGGCGACCCTCGCCCTGTTCGAGCGCTACCGCATCCCGCTGTCGCGGCCCGATATCGAGGTGCGACGGCTCGCCCTCGCCGATCGGCAGGTGGTCGAGATCGCCAAGGCGCTGGCCCGCGATCCCGCCGTGCTGATCCTCGACGAGGCAACCTCGGCGCTGGCGCCGCGCGAGACCGACTGGCTGCTCGGCCTCGCCGAGGAGCTCGCCGCCGGCGGCATGCTGGTCATTTACATCTCGCACCGGCTGGCCGAAGTGCGCCAGGTGGCGAAGCGGATCACCGTGTTCCGGAACGGCAGCACCGTCGCCGCCCATGACACCGCCGCGGTCAGCGACGACGAGATCATCGCCGAGATGCTCGGCCGGCGCATGGAGCGGCTCTATCCCGAGCGTGTCGACACCGCCACCGAGCGCCTGGCGCTCCGGGTGCGGGACCTCACCGCCGGACACCGCCTCAAGGGCGCGAGCTTCGATCTTCGCGAGGGCGAAGTGCTCGGCGTCGGCGGCCTGCAGGGCCACGGCCAGCGCGAGCTGTTCCACGCCCTCTTCGGCGTCGGCCGCTCCAAGGGCGAGGTTGAGCTGTGGGGCAAGCCGATGACCGCCCGCTCGCCAAGGCAGGCCCTGACGGGTCGAACGGGCCTGGCGCTGGTGCCGGAGGACCGGCGCGGACAGGGCCTCCTTCTGTCGAAGAGCGTGCGCGAGAACCTCACCCTCTCCGTCATCCCGCGCATGACCGGCGCACTCGGCCTCCTCGACCGGCGCCGCGAGAAGGCGATGGTCGACGAGATGATCGCGACCCTCCGCATCAAGGTGGGCTCCCCCGAGCAGCCGGCCGGCACGCTCTCGGGCGGCAACCAGCAAAAGGTCATCTTCGGCAAGATGCTGCTCACCGAGGCGCACGTCCTCCTCCTCTACGACCCGACGCGCGGCGTCGACGTCGGTACCAAGGGCGAGATCTTCCAGCTGATGCGGGCACTTGCGGCCAAGGGCTATGCCATCCTGTTCTATTCGAGCGACCTGCCCGAGCTGGTCCACGTCGCCGACCGTGTGGCGGTGATGCGGAACGGCCGCATCGCCACCATCCTCGAGGGCGCGGCGATCACCGAGGAGAACATCCTCCGCGGCGCCATGGTCGAAGACGAGAAGGCGGCGTCATGACGACCACCACCGCGCCGGCCGGAGACAAGCCCCGCCGCGACTGGACCGCGACGCTGGTCGATCGCGGCCCCTTCCTCGTCGCCTGCGCCATGCTGATCGCGCTCGTCGCCGTCTATGGCTCGCTGCAACGCGGCGTGTTCACCCTCGAGGAGCTCAACATCGACAGTGCCGCGGCGATGACCCTCCTCCTCGCTGCCACCGGCCAGACGATGGTCCTGCTCCGCGGTGGCGTCGACCTATCGATCGGCGGCATGATCTCGCTCGGCACGGTGCTCGCCGCGACCCAGTTCGGCGACAGCCTCGGAAGCGTCCTCCTGTGGTGCGCGATCATCCTTGCCATCGGCTTCGGCGTCGGCGCGCTCAACGGGCTGCTGATCACCGTGCTCCGGCTCCAGCCGTTCCTGGTGACGCTTGCCACCTGGTCGATCCTCTCCGGGATCGCGCTCCTGATCCTGCCGACCGACGGCGGCCGCCTGCCCTCGGGCTGGATGACGCTCGGCAATGGCAGCCTGCTCGGCCTCTCCACGTCCGTGTGGATACTGATCCTCCTCATGCTGTTCTGGCTGTGGTTCCGGCGGACCCGCCTCGGCATCACCATCCGCGCCACCGGCTCGAACGAGAAATCGGCCTTCCTCTCCGGCGTCTCGCCGATCCGCATCAACGTCGTCACCTACGGCCTGTCGGCGACCTTTGCGGCGCTCGCCGCGCTCTACCTCACCACCCAGACCGGCGCCGGCTCGCCGACCATCGGCAAGGACTACATCCTGCCCTCGGTCGCCGCCTCGGTGATCGGCGGCGTGAGCCTCTTCGGCGGACGCGGCGAGCTGTGGGGCACGGTGATCGGCGCCTTCATCCTCACCATCATCGGCAACCTCGTGTTCGTGCTGTCGGTGTCGAGCTACTGGCAGCCGATCGTCTCGGGCGTGATCCTCCTCATCGCGGTGCTGGCGAGCTCGCTCGCAGAGCGCTCGGCGCGGCGGAGCGTGGCATGAACCCGATCAGCCGCCACCGCGCGATCTTCCTCGCCTATTTCGGCATGATCGCGCTCTTGCTCCTCACCAGCCTGTTCTCGCCCGGCTTCCTCTCGGGCTCGCACCTGCGCTCGATGACCGTGCTCGCCGCCTTCATCGGCATCGTCGCGCTCGGCCAGACCTTCGTCATCATCGGCGCCGGCATCGATCTGTCGATCCCGTGGGTGCTCAACTGCGCGGCGATCCTCATGTCGCTGATGGCCGGCGGCGAGAACCAGCCGCTGCTCTGGGCGATCCCGATCGTGCTCCTCGCCGGCATGGCGGTGGGCACCATCAACGGCGTCGGCGTCGCCGTGTTCGGCGTACCGCCGATCATCATGACGCTCGCGGTCAACGTCATCCTCCAAGGCAGCATCCTGGTCTATACCGGCGGCGCCCCGCCGACCGCGGCGCCCGAGCTGATCCAGTTCCTCGCCGTCGGGCGGATCGGCCCGTTCCCGGTGGTCGCCTTCATCTGGCTGGCGCTCGCCACCCTCGCCACGGTGGCGCTGTCGAAGACCGCCTTTGGCCGCCAGCTCTACGCGGTCGGCTCGAACGCCACGGTCGCCGAGTTCTCCGGCGTGCCGATCACCCGCACCATCGTCCTCACCTACGTGATCTCCGGCTTCACCGCCGCGCTCGCCGGCATGCTGCTCACCGGCTACACGGCGCAGGCCTATCTCGGCATGGGCGACGCCTACCTGTTCACCTCGATCGCGGCAGTGGCGATCGGCGGGGCCTCGATCCTCGGCGGCAGCGGCCACTATATCGGCACCATCGCCGGCGCCTTCGTCCTCACCATCCTCACCGGGCTCCTGCCGGCGCTCAACCTCTCCAACGGCGCGTTGTTGATCGTCTACGGAGTCGTCATCCTCGTCACCGTCACGCTCGCGAGCGATGCGATCAGCGACGTCGCCGGCGCGATCCGCGGGGCGCTCGGCCGCCCGGCGCGCCCACCCACTCCCACGGAGGCCCAGAACCCATGACCGCCCGTAAGCCCGAGATCACCTGCGTCGTCGATTCCGGAAGCCTCCTCGGCGAGAGCACCTACTGGGACCCGAGCGAGAATGTCCTCTGGTGGATCGACATCTACGGTCCGACCATCCACCGCTACGACCCCGCCAGCGGCGAGGACCGGACGTGGACCGCGCCGGAGTATCTCGGCTGCCTCGCGGTGCGGGCCAAGGGCGGGCTGGTGCTCACCATGGCCTCCGGCTTCCACTTCTTCGACCCCGCGACCGGCGCCTTCACGCCGATCACCGATCCCGAGACGCACATCGCCGACACCCGCTTCAACGACGGCAAGACCGACCGGCAGGGGCGGTTCTGGTCGGGCTCGATGTTCGAGGCGGAGGGGAAGCCCGCGGCAAAGATCGGCTCGCTTTACCGCATGGACACCGACCTCTCGACCCACCGGATGATCGAGGGCGTCGGCTGCTCGAACGGGCTCGCCTGGAGCCCCGACAGCCGGACGATGTATTTCACCGACAGCCACACGC
>JAEVZM010000569.1 GCA_023392225.1 Pseudomonadota bacterium | reverse complement strand
TGGGGGGAGACGCGCGCGTGGTCGTAGAGCTTCTGAGCCGCGAGGATGGCGACCTCGGCGTCATATTCCATCTGGTTGCTGATCTCGGCCACGCCGGCGCCGGTGACGGAGCCCAGGTTGTGATACCACCAGTCGATGCGCTCGCCGGGCTTGCGATAGTCCGGCGTCCAGCCGAAGTCGGCCGGATAGATGTCGGTGGTCAGGCGTTCTTCGAAGCCGTGCAACTGGTCCGGGCCCACGAAATGCATCTTGCCTGAAAGGGCAGTGTGATAGCCGGCGGCGCGCAGGTGATGCGCGAAGGTCGGGATCGAGGAGACGAACTCGGCGGCGTTGTCGTAGACTTCGGTGCGCGAGGGCAGCTGCCCGCTCATGAAGGAGGCGCGGCCCGGGGCGCAGAGCGGCGAGGCGGTGTAGTTGTTGCGAAAGCGCGCGGAACGGGCGGCGAGCGCCTTGAGGTTGGGCGCATGCAGGAAGTCGGCCGGGCCGTCGGGGAACAGCGTCCCGTTCAACTGGTCGACCATGATGATCAAGATGTTCGGGCGCCGGCTCATTTGTCCGCCTTCTGCTGGAGAAGCTTCGTCTCGAGATAGTCTTCGATTACCGCGATTGCGCTCGCGGCGTTGGGCGTGCCGTCCTTGAGGGCGCGGCGGATGTAGAAGCCGTCGATCAGGGCGGCGATGCCTTCAGCGACGCGATCGGCCTCGCTGTGGGGCATCAGCGCGCAAAGCCCGCTCATCAGGTTCGAATGCAGCCGGCGCGCATAGACGCGCAGCAGGCGCCGCATGGCGGGTGACTTCTGCGCCTCGACATAGAAGGCGAGCCAGGCCGCGATGGTGCCTGCCTGGAACTGCTTGTCGGAGAAGTTGGCCGCGATGACGGCGAGCACGCGTTCACGCGGGTTCGTGGCTTCGCGAAGCGAGACGCGCGAATCCGCGCCGAGTTCGGACAAGAGATGCCGCATCGTCGCCTGCAGAAGCTCGTCCTTGGCGCCGAAATAATGGTGCGCGAGCGCTGACGAGACGCCGGCGCGCCCGGCAATCTCCGACATGGTGACGTCGAGAGAGCCGCGGTCGCCGATCGCTGAGATCGTCGCGTCGATCAGCGCCTTGCGGCGCAAAGGTTCCATTCCGACCTTGGGCACTTCAATTCCTCCAGCCGCCAACATTATTTTTTATTGACGGATCAATCAATAAAAAACCCGCCATCGGGTCTGGTGCTTGCGACAAGCTCCAAGCAGGTGCCGGATACGGCACCTCGCCCTGGCAGATGCTTGCCCTATATGTTCATAGTTGAACAGTTACGTCTGCGCGCATACTGTGCTAGAAGTGACAAGCCAATTTGGAGAGTCTCATGACTGCCTGCATCGTTGGATGGGCGCATTCGCGCTTCGGCAAGCTGGAAGGCGAAACGCTGGAAAGCCTGATCACGAAAGTCGCGGCGGAGGCGCTGGAACACGCCGGCCTTGGACCCGACGACGTGGATGAGATCGTGCTTGGCCATTTCAACGCCGGCTTCTCCGCCCAGGATTTTACCGCAAGCCTTGTGCTGCAGACGGACGACCGGCTGCGCTTCAAGCCGGCAACGCGCGTGGAGAACGCCTGTGCGACCGGCTCGGCGGCTGTGCGGGCCGGCATCCGCGCCATCGACGCCAAAGCGGCGCGTGTGGTTCTGGTGGTGGGCGCCGAACAGATGACCACCACGCCCGCGGCTGAAATCGGCACCAATCTCCTGAAAGCCTCTTATCTGCCGGAGGACGGCGACACGCCGGCCGGCTTTGCCGGCGGGTTGGGCAAGATCGCGCAGGCCGATTTCCAGCGCTATGGCGATCAATCGGACGCGTTGGCGAAGATCGCCGCCAAGAACCACAAGAACGGCGTCGAAAATCCTTACGCGCAGATGCGCAAGGATCTCGGCTTCGAATTCTGCCGCACCGAGAGCGAGAAGAACCCCTTTGTCGCCGGCCCGCTCAAGCGCACCGATTGCTCGCTGGTTTCGGACGGCGCGGCAGCACTGGTGCTGATGGACAGCACGGATGCGCTGTCGATGCGCCGCGCCGTGGCGTTCCGCGCCAACGAGCATGTGCAGGACTTCCTGCCGATGTCCAAGCGCGACATCCTCGCCTTCGAGGGCTGCGAGCAGGCCTGGGCGCGCGCGCTGAAGAAAGCGGGCGTGACGCTGGACGACCTGTCCTTCGTCGAGACGCATGACTGCTTCACCATCGCCGAGCTGATCGAATACGAGGCGATGGGGCTGGCAAAGCCGGGCGAGGGCGCAAAGCTTGCTCTGGAAGGCTACACCGCCAAGGACGGAAAGCTGCCGGTCAACCCCTCGGGAGGGCTGAAGGCCAAGGGCCATCCGATCGGCGCCACCGGTGTGTCGATGCATGTGCTGACCTCGATGCAACTGACGGGCGAGGCCGGCGGCATCCAGGTGCCAGGCGCCAAGCTGGGCGGCATCTTCAACATGGGTGGTGCTGCCGTCGCCAACT
This sequence comes from Pseudomonadota bacterium, assembly GCA_023392225.1. GTDB lineage: Bacteria > Pseudomonadota > Alphaproteobacteria > Rhizobiales > Kaistiaceae > Bauldia. The sequence continues at coordinate 675 of JAEVZM010000569.1, read as the reverse complement.
ACGTCTCGATCCTGGATCGCATCAGATGAAGCACTCGGCCGTCGTTACCGGAGGCGCATCGGGTATCGGCATGGCGATTGCACGCCGGCTTCTGGACGACGGCTGGCCGGTGGCGATCATCGATGTGGACGAACAGGCGCTGATGGCGGCGGAGGAGGAGTTCGCCGACGACAACGCCATATTCCTGCAGGCCGATGTGACCGACGAGGACGAGGTCGACGCCGCTTTGGACGAGGTGGTGGATCGGCTCTGGCTGATCGGCGGCCTTGTCAACGCGGCGGGAATTTTGCGCGAGGCTGCGGCCGAGGATACCAGCGCAGAACTGTTGCGCGAACTGCTGGACGTCAATCTTGTCGGCACCTTCATCGCCGCCAAGGCGGCGTTGGAGCGCATGGGAGAAGGGCTGTCGATCGTCAACATCGGCTCGGTGTCGGGGTTGCGCGCCAATCGCGGGCACCTCGCCTATGGCGCGTCCAAGGCGGGCGTGAAGCTGATGTCGGAGGTGCTGGCGCTGGAACTGGGTAATCGAGGCGTGCGGGTCAATTGCGTCGCTCCGGGCCCGACAGAGGGGGCTGCGGAGCCGGATGGATATTCGGCGGCGGCGCGACGGCTTTGGGTCGGCCGCGTGCCTCAGGCGCGCTATGGAGAGCCGGAGGAGATCGCGGCGGCGGTGGG
>JAEVZM010000491.1 GCA_023392225.1 Pseudomonadota bacterium | reverse complement strand
AATGGTCGGAGCGACTGGATTTGAACCAGCGACCCCTTGACCCCCAGTCAAGTGCGCTACCAGACTGCGCCACGCTCCGACGCGGCGCGGACTATAGTGGTCCCGGTGCCGTCCTGCAATGCAGCAGGCGACGAATTTCACCGCTCCGTCGAGCGCGCCTGATCGAGGATCCGCTTCAGCTCGAGCAACTCGGTGAGCGCCGCCTTGAGGCGCCCGGCATCGTCCTCGTCGAGGCCCGCGACCGAAGGCGCTTCTATGGGCTCGGGGGCGGGGAGCGGCTCGCTTCGCCGCGCCGGCTCGGGCCGTGCCGATGGCGCCTTCGGGCGGATGGTTCTCGGCTGCGGCGGGGGCGGCCGTGGCGCGAAGCGCGCGGCGAGCCGGCGGGCATCGTGTCCGATGGCATCGTCGTCCTCTTCCTCGTCCGGGTCGAGCGCCAGCGGCTCGCGATGGATGGCGTCGCCGTCGTCGGGATCGTGGTCCTCGCGCTCGACGTCGAAATCCGGCTCGGGCCGGACGGGCGGGCGCGGGGCCTCGGCGAAGGCCGGCTCGCGGCGCCGGGGCGCCGGCACGGGCACGTCCCGCGACTCCTCTAGGTCGTCGCCCTCGCTGGCAACGCGATGGCCGGGCGGCCCGGCGATCTCGCCCCGCCCCGCGGCGCTGACGAAGCGCGGGCCCTGCTCCTTGAGAATCCGCTGCACGCCGCGGATCGTGTAGCCCTCGCCATAGAGAAAGAAGCGGATGCCGCGGAGGAGATCGATGTCCTCCGGCCGGTAGTAGCGCCGGCCGCCGCCGCGCTTCAGCGGCCGGATCTGGGTGAAGCGGGTCTCCCAGAAACGCAGCACGTGTTGCGGGAGGTCGAGCTCCTCCGCAACTTCGCTGATCGTGCGGAACGCGTCCGGATTCTTCGCGACCATTCTAACCCGAAGGGTGAGTGCGCCCCCCGCGCCCTCATTCTTCCGACGGCGGCGGGGCTTCCAGCTGCAGCAAGGCTTCGTTGATCTTCTGCTTGAGCACGTTGCTCGGCTTGAACACCATCACACGGCGCGGCGAGATCGGTACCTCCTCGCCGGTCTTGGGGTTGCGGCCGATGCGCTCGGTCTTGCTGCGCACCAGGAACGAGCCGAACGAGGAGAGCTTGACCGGCTCGCCGCGCTCGACCGAGGCGCAGATCTCCTCGATCACCAGCTCGACGAGTTGCGCGGATTCCGTGCGCGACAATCCAACCGTCTTGTACACCGCCTCACAGAGGTCAGCCCGCGTCACCGTCTTGCCGCCCATCGACCTCTACCGTCCGCTCGGAGGTGTGGCTCCGCCAATCTCGCTAATCAATCCAAGGCCATAGCGTATTGCTCCGCACAAACGGAATCAACTGCGAAAGGCCGATGGTCGTCCCCTGGGCGGCGGCTACCAGCGCAGCAGCACCGCGCCCCAGGTAAAGCCGCCGCCCAGCGACTCGAGCAGCAGCAGGTCGCCCTTCTTGATCCGGCCGTCGCGGGTCGCTTCCCAAAGGGCGAGCGGGATCGAGGCCGCCGAGGTGTTGCCGTGGCGGTCGACGGTGCGGATCACCTTCTCGATCGGGATGCCGAGCTTGCGCGCGGTCGCGTCGATGATCCGCACATTGGCCTGGTGCGGCACGAACCAGTCGATGTCGGCGGCGCTGAAGCCGGTCGCGCCGAACGCTTCGTCGATCACGTCCGAGACCATGCCGACGGCATATTTGAAGACCTCGCGGCCCTCCATGCGGAGGTGGCCGACGGTGCCGGTCGCCGACGGGCCGCCGTCGACATAGAGCATCTCCTGGTAGCGGCCGTCGGAGCGCAGATGCGCCGACAGCACGCCCCGGTCGCTGCGCCAGCCGGGCTGGCTCTCGGCCGACAGCACCACCGCACCCGCGCCGTCGCCGAACAGCACGCAGGTGCCCCGGTCGGTCCAGTCGAGGATGCGCGAGAAGGTCTCGGCGCCGATCACCAGCGCCCGCTTGGACTGGCCGGCGCGGATCATCGCGTCGGCGGAGGTGAGGGCGAACAGGAAGCCCGAGCAGACCGCCGCCACGTCGAAGGCGACGCCGTGCTTCATGCCGAGCTTCTTCTGGACGGCGACCGCGGACGCCGGGAAGGTGTGGTCCGGCGTCGCCGTGGCCAGCACGATGAGGTCGATGTCGGATGGAGTCAGCCCGGCATTGTCGAGGGCCGCCTGCGCCGCGTGGAAGCCGAGGTCGGAGGTGGTCTCGCCCTCGGCGGCGATGCGGCGCTCGCGGATGCCGGTGCGCTGCCGGATCCACTCGTCGGAAGTCTCGACCAGCTTCGACAGGTCGTCGTTGGTGAGGATCTTCTCGGGGAGGTAGCCGCCTGCCCCGAGAATGACGGACCTGATCGTGCTCACAGTGCCTCCGCGGTCGCGGCCTGCCGCTCCGGCCTCACCGGGTGGGCGCGGTAGTATTCGGTCACGTCCTGGTTGATGGTTTCGAGAAGTCGGTTGCGGGCCATGCTGTAGCCGAGCTCCACCGCGGTCGCGAACCCTTCGGGGTCGGTGCCGCCATGGCTCTTGATGACGATGCCGGTCAGGCCGAGGAAGACGCCGCCATTGCCGCGGCGCGGGTCCATTTTCTCGCGCAGCCGGTTGAAGGCGTCGCGGGCGAGCAGATAACCGATCCGGGCGAGGAAGGTGCGGTTCATCGCCGAACGGAGGTACCCGCCGATCTGCTTGGCGGTGCCCTCGGCGGTCTTCAGCGCGATGTTGCCGGCGAAGCCCTCGGTCACCACCACGTCGACGGTGCCCTTGCCGATGTCGTCGCCCTCGACGAAGCCGCAATAGGCGAGATTGGGGAGGTTCGCCTCCCGGAGCAGCTGGCCGGCCTCGCGTACCGGCTCGAGGCCCTTCATCTCCTCGACGCCGATATTGAGCAGGCCCACCGTCGGCCGCGGGATGTCGAACAGGGCGCGGGCCATGGCGCTGCCCATCACGGCGAAGTCGAACAGCTGCTGTGCGTCGGCGCCGATCGTCGCGCCGCAGTCGAGCACCACGCTCTCGCCGCGCAGCGTCGGCCACAGTGCGGCGATGGCGGGGCGGTCGATGGCGGCGGTGGTCTTGAGGCAGAAGCGGGCCATCGCCATCAGCGCGCCGGTATTGCCGGCTGAGACCGCGAAGTCGGCCTCGCCCTTCTTCACCGCCTCGATCGCCCGCCACATGCTTGAGCGTCGCCGGCCGTGGCGAAGCGCCTGGCTGGGCTTCTCGTCCATGGCGACGGTGTAGTCGCAGTGCTCGAAGGTCGAGACCGCGGCGACTTGCGGGAAACGCGCCAGCACGGGTTCGACCGCGGCCTGCTCGCCATAGATGCGGAAGCGCATGTCCGGCCGCCGCACGAGCGCTTTCGCAGCGCCGGGGATCACGAGGTTGACACCCTCGTCGCCACCCATTGCATCAAGGGATACGGTGATGTTCGTCGCCATTCACACCACGCAGCGAGAAAGTCGCGCAACCGCCGGCCGCTGCACGCGAGTCGCGGCCGGAGCCGCTTCGATACACACAAAATCGGCCTGAGGCGACATCCCGGACGCTCAGGACTTGCGGGCCTTGAGGGCGGCAAGCGCCGCGAACGGCGATTCCGGGCCGTCGGCGCCGTCCGAGGCTTCGGGCGGCAGGGCTGCTCCCGGCGCCCGCGGATAGGGGTCGAGCGCGAGGCTGAAGTGCTCGAGGACCACGGTGCCGAGGTCGATGCTGCTGCCGGTGATGACGTCCGGCTGGTCGCTCTCGGGGTCGACCAGCACCTCGGCGCCGGGCTTCGGCTCGGGCGGGGCCTCGCGCGAGCCGGCCATCGCGAAGCTGATGTGGAAGGTCTCGTCGATCGCCTGCGGGGCGGGGTCGAGGCTTACGACGCAGGTATGCACCACCTTCGCGCGCAGGCGTCCGTCGATCACGATCAGAGCCGCGCCGGCGCGGCGGATGTCGAGCACGGCCTCGAGCGAATCCACCGAGATCAGCTTGAGGTCCGCGGCGATCGCGGCGCGCTCGGCCGCGCTTGCGACGATGTGCTCTTCCCGGCCGTCGTCGCTGATCGCACCGATCTCGATAGGCCGGGAAAGGAGAGGGGCTTGCTTCACGTCGAAGTCTCCGTCAGCGGCGTCTCGCCCGGCACCGGCCAGCCGATCCGTCCGGCCAGGACCTGATCGACGGCGGTCGCGCCGAGGCTGCGGCTCGCAGCGGACATATAGTCGGCCAGGCGTCGCGCCGCCACTGCAGCCTCACCGCCATAGACCGCACGGTCGAGAACCTCGGCGAGTGCCGCAGGGTCGCCGGCCTCGAGCGCCGCGTCATATGCCGAGGCGCGGCCATAGTAGGCCTCGGCGAGCTTGCGCATGCGCTTCCCCACCGAGGTGTCCTTGACGCCAAGGGCGCGGAGCGCGTCGTCGATCTCCCGGCAGAACACGTCGAAGGTGGCCTGGCCCAGTGCCTTGGCCTCGTCGCCGCCCTGCCAGACCCGCCGCAGCACCAGGGCGAGATGGGCTACCACCATCTCGAATCGGCCTTCGACGGTGTCCGGAACCGCAAGATCGGTGTATAGTCCGGTCGTGCGCGATTGTGCCACGACCGCGCCGTAAAGCGCGGCTGGAATGTCGGTTTCGGGGCGTGCGCGTCGGAAACGAGCGAGCATGGTTTGGCGAGCGTTCCTCGATGAGGCCTTGAGTGTTGCAGGCCGAGGTAGCGCACGCTAGGGGAAATGCCAAGATGGGCAATGGTTTGAGTATGATTCGCGCGAACGCAAGGCGTCGGCTTTCCCTGATCGGGGCCGTGATGCTGTCGATCGGCGCTGCCGGCTGCATCAGCACCGAGTCCCAGCACGGCTACATGGTGCCGGAATACGCGGTCGAGCAGATTCCGGTGGGCTCGAGCAAGGATCAGGTCCTGATCGCCCTCGGCTTCCCCTCGACGACCGAGAATTTCGGCGGCGAGGCGTTCTACTACATCAGCCAGAC
>JAEVZM010000488.1 GCA_023392225.1 Pseudomonadota bacterium | reverse complement strand
GAGTTGAGCTGGCCGACGAAGCCGGCATTGTCGGCACCGACGCCGGGAACCAGGTCGACGCCGGATTCCACCAGGGCGTCGACGATTACGTTGTCGATGCCCGAGGTCCAGATGCCGTCGAACGGTGCGCCGGTAGCGATGTAGTCGAGGATCTGCTGCTTGCCCTGGTCCTGCTGCCAGTTGGTGAAGCTCTCATGCACGACCTTGATGTCCGGATACTCGGCCATCGCGCGCTTGAAGCCCTTGTCGCGATCGTTGTCGCCCGAGGCGCCGGCCGCACCGCGCATGTAGATGACGTCGCCCTTGCCGCCGAGCTGCTCGAACAGCCACTTGGCGCCGACATAGGCGTACTCTTCCTGGTTGTTGGAGACGATGTAGGCCGAGGGCTCGGTCACCGCCTGGTCGACCACGACCACGGTGATTCCGGCGTCGGTCGCCTCCTTGATCGCCGGGTTGATGCCGGACGGATCGGAGGGGTTGATGACGATGGCGTCGACACCGGCGGAGACGAGGTTGCGGATGTCCTCGAGCTGGCCGGCGGCATCGGTGTTGCGGTGGGCGATGTTGAGCGAGGCGACCTTGCCGGAGGCGAGCGCCTGCGCCTTGATCGCGCGGATCATCTCCTCGCGCCAGCCGTTGCCCTGCACGGTGTTGGAGACGCCGATCTTGTAGTCGGCGGCGAGTGCCGGGACGGCGGCGAGCGCAGTGCCCGCCAGCAGCGTGAGCATCCCGATGCGACGTGAAATCTTCATGACAGTTCAGTCCCTCCCAAAGCCGACTGTCCCTTCCCGACGAAACGCGGCCCGTCCCTCCGTACCGGGCCGCTGCCTGCCCCCAGTGGCGCAGGGCAGGACGCTGGCATCTTCACCAAATTGGAAGCGCTGTCGAGGGCCGGCGGGGTCCGGCGCTGATGTCATGCGATCAGTGGCACCGTGCGCTTGGTGGTGGCCGAGAGCATGGCCGAATCGATCATGCGCTGGCCGGTCAGGCAGAACGCGGGGTCGAGCGGTCCGGTGATCGGCGCGCCATCCTCGATCCGGGCGAGGACGTATTCGAGCGGGTTGCGGCGGCCTGGCGGCAGGACGTCGACCGGCACCTTCACGTGGGCCGGCTCGGCGCGCGTCTGGAGAGTCACGTGGTCGTCGTAGTCGTAGGAAGATATCGCGCCGTCGGTGCCGACCAGGACGAATCCGCATTTCGGCAGCGGCTGCTGCAGCCACGGGTCGGTCAGCGTCCCCCACCGCGTCTCGAACTTCGACAGCCCGCGCGCATAGCGGCAGACCGTGATCGAGTGCTGGTCGACCTCGATGCCCGGCGTCTCGTCGATGGTGCAGGTGACCTCGATCGGCGCCTCGCCGTCGTAGAACCAGGTGCCGAGGGTGACGCCATAGCCGAGATAGTCGAGAAGGCTGCCGCCGCCGGCTGCCTTCTTGTACCACCACGAGCCCGGCTTCTGGCGCTCGACTTCCTCGGGGCTGACCTCGATCTTGTCGGCGAGGTGGAACAGCGGGCCGCGATTGCCGTCGTAGAAGTGCACCTCGATCAGGTCGCCGATGCGACCCTCCGCGACCAGGCGCTTGGCGGTGTTGTGCGAGGGGTACCAGGCGAGCGGCCAGTTCACTGCCAGCAGCTTGCCGCTGATCTCCATCGCCGCGATCATCCGGCGCGCGTCCGACACGCTCGGAGCGAACGGCTTCTCCACGATCACGTTCAGCCCATGCGGGGCGATCGCATCGACCATGCTGGCCCGCTCGGCGGTCTTGGAGCACACGATGGCGAGATCGGCACCCGGCACCGCGAGACACGCCTCGAGGTCGGTGAAGACCCGCTCCGGCGGGATGTCGAAGGTGGCGATGGCATCCTGCATGCGGGCGGGATCGGGGTCGTAGATGCCGGCGATCTCGGCGTCGGGATGCTCGGCGATCAGGCGCAGGTGATCGCCCATGTGGATATGGTCGAAGCAGATCCCGAGGACCTTGTGCCGTGCCATTGAATTCCTCCCCAAGGTGTTGGCCGGTGCCCGGTTTAACCGAGCCGGCAGCAGCCGGAAAGCGGAGGATTGGGAAGGCGGGCGCGGGGTCCCGGGAGGCGGGGGCGGGCCGCGAAGGACAGGGGTTCCAAAGCGGCCCGCCGGTCGCCACGGGGTTGGGAGATTGGGGTGCCCCCGGCGCTCACAGGAACAGCATTCTGCAAACGAAAGAGTCGCACCATCCCCCAGATCGGGGGTTTGTGCGGGTGGCGCTGCCGAAAGTTGAGGCTGCTGCGGCGGCGGTCGTTGCGGGGTGCATCCAGCGCGGCTTGCGCGGCGATGTCGCAACCGAGCGAGGGCACCGGCTTGCCGACCAAATCTGCCGTGCGTGCCGGATGCATGCACGGCGTCGTGTCAAAGCTCAGGGCGTCGGATGCGAGTGGAGGCCTCGGCCGGAATCGAACCGGCGTGCACGGATTTGCAGTCCGCTGCGTAACCACTCCGCCACGAGGCCGCCTCGGCGCGGAGGTGTAAAGGACCACAGGCCCTTGGGCAAGGGGGGAAGAGGGCACCTGAGTTTCCCCACCCGGTGCGGCCGGGTCAGAAGGGAAAGCGGTCGAAGAGTGCGAGTGCCGCCACCGTCACCACGACAATTGCCGCGATCCATAGGAGGATCTCGATGAACCACTGCCCTCGCATGCCTTCACGCGCTCCCCAGCGAGGCCGGAGGGTGCCATCGTCGAGCGTGGCATGCCAGTGACGTCGAGCACACGCCCTGGGGTTGCGGGTGCGTAGGGAGCAGAGACTCCCGTCTCTGTCGGCAGGGGTCGGAAACTGGACTCCTGCGAGTCCGCCGGTCATCATGGCCGACGGCGGCGGGCAGTTCGGAATGGCCCCGCTCGCGGGGCTCCGCTCCACATAGTGGCGTGGCAGGGCTCGGTCAGCGCTGCGGGCGAGGGGCCGTGCCGCGGGCGGTCAACTGCGAGATCAAGCTGTCAGAGACGTGGCTTGGGGCCGAGCTCTTCGACCACCAGCGCGGACGGGGCTCACGTCGGTTCCACGAACTGGAATTCGTAGCCGTTGAAAGGAGACAACGATGAACCGTATCACCGTGGCATTCGCCGCTTTCGTATTGGCCGCCGGTGCTGCTCAAGCGGATACGCTCGGAACCATCACCGCCAATTGGCAGGGCGGGGAGCAGACATGGTTCGTGACGTCCCAGGACGGCGAAAGCCAATCCTCACACGATGACTCCGCGAAGGTCATCGACATGTTCACGCTCTGGGGCAACCCGCAGGAGACCGATCTGGCCGCGACGAAGAACGCGATCTCCCTTGGGTTCAATGTCATGAGGGGGCCCAAGGGCAAAGAGGCCCACGGGACGGAGTTCTACTATCTGCTGTCGGGCTTTTCGGACAAGTGGGAGGCTGGAGAGGACGCAACGGCGGTCAAGCTCGAGCTGTTCGAGAAGACCGATACGGCCGTGCATGTGAAGGGAACGTTCCAGGCTTCCCCGACGAGAGAAGGCGAAACGGCCGAGATCGACGGCGTCTTCGACGTTACCTTCCCGATCGATTGAGCAGCCGTCTGCCCGGCGCGCGGCCCGGCCGACGCGGCGGGTTCGACGACGGGTCGAGCGTGGCGATCATCGCCTCGATGGCGGCGCACGGCGCGGAGCGCGGGTCCGAATCCCGCCGCGCCGAGCAGATCGAGGCGACGGAGCGCGATCGGCCTTGGCTTCGAGGGCCTGACCACCAGTGCCCCGTTGCCGGTGGCAGGACGATGGCAATTTCAGCCGCCTGCGGATGCTGGGCGTGTGGCGGGTGATGGAGCGAGGCCAATCGGTTGCGGCGCTCTCCGGCCGCAGATACACTTCGTGAAATATCTGCGGGAGGATGGAATTCATGGCCGGCGCAGTCGCTCCGAAGGCCGGGGCTGGAAAGACCAGGCTGAAGCCGGGAGGCGGTACGCGGTCCCTCACCGAGGGGATCTACGAGGCGCTGCGGCAGGAGATTCTGCGCTGTACCCTCAAGCCTGGCACCGACCTCTCCGAGGCCGAGCTGGCGCTCCGTTTCGGGGTCTCGAAGACGCCGGTTCGCGAGGCGCTGGCGGCGCTGCGCTTGGACGGACTGATCCGCACCTTCCCCCGCCGCGGCTACCAGGTGTCGCCGATCACGCTGGGCGACATCACCGAGCTGTTCGACGTGCGCACCATCCTCGAAGCCGGGGTTGTCGAGCTGGCGGTTCGGCGGATCACCGAGGACGAGCTCAAGGAGCTGAGCCGCCTCGCCGAGGTCAGCTATGACCCGAAGGCGGAGCCCAGCATCAGCGACTTCGTGGATGCCAACCGGGCCTTTCATCTCGCCATTGCGCGGGCTTCGGGCAATGCGCGCCTCACCGACCTGGTCGAGCGCCAGATCGATCAGCTGGAGCGCTTCTTCTACCTCGGGGCGACGCTCCGCGACGTCAATGCCGAGACCAACAGCGAGCACCGCCAGATCGTCGAGATTCTCGCCACTCGGGATCCCGAGGCCGCCCGCGCCGCCATGATCCGGCACAACAACGCCACCCGGCAGGGGCTGTTGATGGCGTTGGCGCAAAGCCCGGGGTTCCGCGAGGTCTCGCTCTGAATCGATGAGTTGGCCGGCAGCCGGCGCCCGCGCGGCGCGAGCATCTATTCTCTTGAACCCATTGCTGATATATTTATCAGAATATCAATTAGTATTCCGCTCGGAGTCAACTGCAGATGGCGCGCATCTTTGTCCTCAATCCCAACAGCTCCGAGGCGGTCACCGCCGCCATGGAGCAGTCGTTGGCGCTGATCCGGGACGGGATCCGGGCCGAGGTGACGTTCGGTACCCTTGCCGGCGCGCCGGCGGGAATCGAATCCCAGGCCGACGTCGAGGCGGTGGTGCTGCCGGCGGTGGAACGCCTCGCCACGGTCGCCGCGGATGCCCATGTGCTCGGCTGCTTCTCGGATCCCGGGCTGATGCTGGCGCGCGAGCGGATCGCGGAGCCGGTGGTCGGCATCGCCGAGGCCGCCTATGGCGAGGCGGTGTCGATGGGGATGCGCTTCGGCGTGGTCTCGATCGTGCAGGCTTCGATCGCCCGCCATCGCCGCGCCATCGCCGCGCTCGGCTTCTCCGGCTTCCTCGCCGGCGACAGGTCGCTCGACATCGGAGTCGCCGGCATGGGCGAGGCCAGGCGGGTGCTGGCACGGATCGACGAGATCGGCAGCCAGCTCCGCGACATCGACGGGGCGGAATGCCTGATCCTCGGCTGTGCCTCGATGGGCATCTATCGCGAGTCGGTGCAGGAGCGCCTGGGCCTGCCGGTGATCGATCCGGTGCAGGCGGCAGTGCTGCGCGCCGAGCGGCTGATCACGCTCCGCTACCCGCGGGCACGCTAGAACAGGGACCAGGACAACATGATCTTCGATCTTCTGGTGCGTGGTACGCTGGTCCTCTCGGACCGGAACCTCGAGGACGGCTGGGTGGCGGTCTCGGGCGAAAAGATCGCCGCCATCGGCAGCGGGCCGGCGCCGGAGGCACGGCAGGTCATCGATGCCGGCAGCGACTGGGTGATCCCCGGGCTGGTCGACGGCCAGACCCATGCCACCAGCTATCGCGGCCTGCGGGGTTTCGAGGCCACCTCGCAATCGGCGCTGGCGGGCGGGATCACCACCATCGTCGACATGCCCTATGACAACCCCGACCCGCTCAATACCATCGCCCGGCTCGAGGCCAAAGTGGCGGCGGTGGAAAGCCTCTCGCATTGCGACGTGGCGCTCTACGCTACCGTCGCGCCGGGGCAGGGGACGGTGGAGATGGCCGCGCTCGCGGCCGCTGGTGTCTGCGCCTTCAAGCTGTCGCTGATCGAGAGCCACCCGGTGCGCTTTCCCCGCATCCCGGTGAACGAGATCCGCGACATCCTCGCCGCTTCGGTGCCGACCGGACTGCCGGTCGGCCTCCACAACGAGGACCAGGAGATCGTCCGCGCCGGCATCGCCGGCTTCGAGGCGGCGGGGTCGGTCACTCCCGAGTTCCACGAGCCGTCGCGGCCCGAGGTGGCGGAGCTGCTCGCCACCGCGCAGTTCCTCGGGCTCGGCGCCGATACCGGGGCGCATGTCCACATCGTCCACATCTCGACGCCGCGCGGCTTCGAGATGGTCGCCGAGCAGGCGGCTCGCGGCGTGCGGGCGACCGGCGAGCTCTGCGTCCACTACCTCCACTTCGACAACGACCGCGACATCGGCCGCCTCGGCGCGCGGATGAAGGTGTCGCCGCCGATCCGCAGCGGCCTGATCGACGGGCTCTGGGACGACTGCGCCGCCGGCCGGGTCGCCTTCATCTCGTCCGACCACTCGAGCTGGCCGATCGACAACAAGCTGGTGCCGTCGATCTTCAAGGCCGGCGCCGGCATTCCCGGGCTCGAGACGCTCGGGCCCTCGTTTTACACCGACGCCGAGGCGCGCTACGGCGCCGAGCGCGCGGTGCGCGACCTCGCCGACTTCATGGCGAGCCGGCCGGCGAAGTTCTTCGGCCTCTGGCCGCGAAAGGGCGCGATCACCGTCGGTGGCGACGCCGACCTCGTGGTGCTGCGTCGGGAGCCGCGGCGCTTCGATGCCTCGGTCACCCGCGACGGGCTGAACTGGAGCCCCTATGACGGCGAGACCTTCTCGGCCGTCGTCGGCACGACGATCCTCCGCGGCCGCCCGGTGTGGGACGGCACCGAGATCCTGTCCCATGCCGGGCAGGGCACCTACGTCGCCCGCCGCTGAGATCGGCCGCGACCGGACACAGGGAATGCTGACATGGATCTGGGACTGGAAGGACGACGCGCGCTGGTGCTCGCCTCGTCGCGCGGACTGGGGCTGGGCATCGCCACGACGCTGGTCGCCGAGGGCGCCACGGTGCTCCTCACGGGACGGAATGCTGTCCGGCTCGAGGCTGCGGCCGCCGCGCTGACCGACCGCGGGCCGGGCAAGGCGCTTGCCGCCCCCTGCGACATGGCGGACGCCGACGCGGTGGCCCGGCTGGCCGATGCGGCGGCCGAGCGTCTCGGCGGGGTGGATATCCTCGTCAACAACACCGGAGGTCCGGCGCCGGGCGCAGTCGCCACGCTGGCGCCCGAGGTCTGGTCCTCGGCCTTCACCGTGATGGTCGAGCGGGTCATCGCGCTGACCAATGCGCTCCTGCCGGGGATGCGGGCCGCAGGCTGGGGCCGGATCCTCACCCTCACGTCGTCCGGCGTCGAGCAGCCGATCCCCAATCTCGGCGCCTCGAACGCACTGCGCGCGACGCTGGTCGGATGGTCGAAGACGCTTGCTGCCGAGATCGCCGCTGATGGCGTCACCGCCAACATCCTGATCCCGGGCCGCATCCACACCGACCGCGTCGACGAGCTCGATGCGGCCGCCGCCGCGCGGGCCGGCAAGAGCGTCGAGGAGATCGCTGCCGCCTCGCGCGCCTCGATCCCGATGGGGCGCTATGGGCGCGTCGAGGAGTTCGCCGCCGTCGCCGCGTTCCTGGTCAGCGCCCAGGCGAGCTATGTGACCGGCGCGAGGATCCGCTGCGACGGCGGCATGATCCGCGCGATCTGAGCGCGGTCCGGGTAGGGCAGGGCGGCGGAGACGATGCCGTCGCCCGGGTGCCTCACGCCGCGCCGAGCTCGGCGAGGCGGCGCTCCAGCCGGACGAGCGTGCGCTCGAGCTCGGCCATGTCGTCGGCATTGAGCTTCGGACCGGGCCGGCGGACATGGGCCGAGGCGATCGCGCCGCGCCGGAGCAGCACTTCCTTGCGGACCGCGAGGCCGAGGCCGGGCTGGGTCTCGAGCCGGATCAGCGGCAGGTGGGCGTCGAAGATGTCCTCGACCCGGTCGCGGTTCCCCGCCTTCACGCCGTCGACGACCTCCGCCAGCATCTCCGGATAGGCGTAACCGGTCATCGCCCCGTCGGCACCGCGCGCCATCTCGAGCGGTAGGAACAGGCCGCCATTGCCGACCAGGATCGACACCCGGCGGGTCTTGCCCTCGGCTTCGATCTGCCGCAGCCGGCCGAGCTTCGCCAGCCCGGGCCAGTCCTCGTGCTTGAGCATGACGATCTGCGGATTGTCGTGGAAGATGCGCACCAGGCACTCGACCGAGAACTGGACGCCGAGCGTCAGCGGGAAGTCCTGCAGGACCACGGGCACGTCCGGACCGAGCGCCTCGCAGACCATGGCGTAGTAGTTCACCAGCTGCTCGTCCGTGCGCAGGTTCGGCGTCGGGGCGACCATGACGCCCGCCGCCCCGCGCGCCATCGAATCGAGGGCGAGGTCGCGCAGCGCCACGAGGCCGGGCGCGGAGACGCCGACCACCACCGGCACCCGGCCGGCGACGGTGTCCAGCACGGTGTCGAGGAAGGCGCGGCTCTCCTCGGGCGTCAGCTTGGCGGCTTCGCCCATCATGCCGAGCACGGTCAGGCC
>JAEVZM010000482.1 GCA_023392225.1 Pseudomonadota bacterium | reverse complement strand
GGCGACAGCCGTCTCCGGCGTGCTGTCGCCGCGCTTCGGCACGATGTTCGCGGACCGTCCGGGGCCGGCACCGGATCCCCTTCTCGAGACCACGGAGGACTATCGGCATGAGCGAGCATGAGCCTCTCCTCCGTCTCCAGGACATCACCAAGCGCTATGGCGCGATCGAGGCGCTGCGCGGGGTCACCTTCGACGTCGACCGCGCCGAGGTGGTGGCTCTCTTGGGCGACAACGGCGCCGGCAAGTCGACCCTGGTCAAGATCATCGCCGGCGGGCTCGAACCGACCTCCGGCCGGCTGATCTTCGAGGGACGCGACCACGTCTTCGCGACGCCGTCGGAGGCCAAGGCGGCCGGCATCGAGACCGTCTACCAGGACCTCTCGCTGTGCACCAATGTCGACGTCACGGCGAACTTCTTCATGGGCCGCGAGCTGACCCGCCGCATCCTCGGTATCCCGATCCTCCGCCAGAAGGAGATGGAGGCCGAGACCGCCAAGGCGCTCGCCGCGGGCGGCACGCGGATTCCCTCGCTCAGGGTCAATGTCGAGCATCTCTCGGGCGGCCAGCGCCAGGCGATCGAGCTCAACCGCTTCGTCCACTGGGGCGGCAAGCTGGTGCTGCTCGACGAGCCCTTCGCCGCCCTCGGCGTCGAGCAGACCCGGCGCGGCCTCGAGATGATCGAGCGGGTGCGCGATCGCGGCATCGGCGTCATCCTGATCACCCACGTCATGGCGCAGGCCTTCGCGGTCGCCGACCGCATCGTCGTCCTCCGCCACGGAACTGTCGCCGGTAACGTCAAGACCGAAGAGACCAGCCCCGACGAGGTCGTCCGGATGATCACCGGCGACATCGGCCGCCTCGGACGGGCCCGTGAAGTGAAGCCAGAAACGGGAGCAGGGACATGAGGACATTGATGCGGACGGTGAAAGGCGCCGTCGCAGGACTCGCGCTTGCCGCGCTCGCTACGGGCGCCGCCATTGCCCAGGAAGCGAAGGGGACGATCTACTATCTGGTGCCGACGCTCCTCGACGAGTTCCAGACCGGCTCGATCGACGCGATCACCAAGTTCATGAACGAGGTCGGCTACGAGGTCGTCTCGCTCGACGGCCAGAACCAGTCGATGACCCAGTTGAACCAGATCGACGACGTCATCAACCTCAAGCCGAAGGCCGTGATTCTTGCCGCCGTCGACTTCGACGCCGCCAAGACCGGCATCGAGAAGATGCGGGCGGCGGGCATCCCGGTGATGATCTTCGACCGTCAGATCACCTCGACGCCGTCGGACTTCACCTCGGTGGCCGGCACCGTCGAGATCGGCCACGTCGCCGGCGACGAGGCGATCCGGCTGCTCAAGCAGAAGAACGGCGAGGTCAAGGGCAAGGTGCTCCAGATCCTTGGCGACCCCGGTGACCCCTATACCCTCGATATCCAGAAGGGCTTCGAGGAGAAGATGGCGGCCTATCCGGACGTCACCATCATCACCCAGCCGGCGATGCAGTGGGAGGCGACCAACGCCGCCAACATCGCCCAGGACCAGCTCCTGACCAACCCCGACATCGACCTCATCTTCAACCACGCCGCCCACCTCTCGGTGGCCGTTGCCGCGATACTCGAGGCGCAGGGCAAGAAGCCGGGCGAGATCATGATGATGTCGTCGAACGGTGCCCCGGTCGGTCTCGACCTGATCCGCAAGGGCTGGCTGCAGGTCGAGGTCGAGCAGCCGATGTTCGCCCAGGCCGCCGCGCTCGCCATGTTCGCCGACAAGGTGGTGAACAAGGAGGAGATCAAGGCCGGCGACTACGACGTGACCGGCCTGCCGTCAGTGGTGACGATCGAGTCCTGGGGCCCGAACATCAAGATCCCCGGCGCCGCGATCACCAAGGACAACGTCGATGACCCCAAGTTCTGGGGCAACATGAAGCCGCCGAGCGACCCGATCACCCCGGTCGAGTAGCCGCCGCCCGAACATCACCGGCGCGGGAGTCTCTCCCGCGCCGCTCCTCCTCACGCCATGGCGATCCCGAGATGACCGAAGCCGTCGATACCCGTCCGCCATCGACCGATGCCACCCGTCGCCGGCCGGCGCTCGAGTTCGTCCTCGACAACCTCGTCTGGTTCATCCTGATCGTCGTGCTTGCAGCGTTCTCGGCGACGATCCCCGACTTCCTGCAGCGCGGCATCTTTCTCAACATCCTCGAGCAGTCGACCTTCGTCGGCATCATCGCTGTCGGCCTGTCGCTGACGCTGATCGCCGGCCACATGGACCTCTCGATCGAGCCGGTGATGGCGCTCGCCGCGATGGTGGTGGCGCTCACCTTCGGCACCGGCGGCGCCGGCGGCGGCCTGGCGCTCGAGCCGGCCTGGCTGTCCTTCCCGGTCTCGCTCGTCATGGCGCTCGCCGTCGGCATCGTCATCGGCTCGGTCAACGGCACCCTGGTGGTGCGCCTCGGCATCAACGCCTTCATCGTCACGCTCGGCACGTTCATCGCCGTGCGCGGCATGGTGGTGGCGCTGTCCGGCCGCCGCACCGTCAACGGCCTGCCGGACGCGATGCGGGTGATGGCCGTCGAGCGTTTCCTCGACGTGCCGCTGCTCGCCTGGGCGCTGATCCTGACCTATCTCGTCTTCACCCTCGTCCTCACCAAGACGCCGTTCGGCCGCCACATCTTCCTGATCGGCGGCAACGTCACCGCGGCCTACCGGGCCGGCATCAAGGTCGGCCGCGTCGTGATGATCACCTTCATCCTGTCCGGTGCGCTGGCCGGTTTCGCCGGCTGGCTGCTCGCCTCCCGGACCGCAGGCGCCACCGCAAATCTCGGCATCGGCACCCTGTTCATCGCTTTCGCGGCGGTGGTCATCGGCGGGGTCAGCCTCAAGGGCGGGCAGGG
>JAEVZM010000466.1 GCA_023392225.1 Pseudomonadota bacterium | reverse complement strand
GCCTTCTGCAGCCCCGGCGCGTCGTCATCGTCGGCGAGCACCGGCGCCACCGTCGGCGCCTGCAGCGCCTTGAGGAAATCGCTGCACCAGTGGTGCACGTCGTTCCGGTCGATCTGGTCGTACATCTCCCGCCAGCGGGCGATCCGCTCCTCCTGGGTCATGGCCACCCCTTGCGCGATGGCATTGGTGGTCGCGTCGATGTCGTAGGGATTGACCAGGAGCGCCGCAGGCAGCTCCCGCGCCGCGCCGGCGAAGCGCGACAGCACCAGCACGCCGGGATCCTCCGGGTCCTGCGCCGCGATGTACTCCTTGGCGACGAGGTTCATGCCGTCGCGGAGCGGCGTCACGAGCCCGACATCGGCCATCCGGTAGAGCCCGGCCAGGGTCGAATGCTTGATCGTCCGGTTGAGGTAGCGGATCGGCGTCCAGTCGAGATCGCTGTAGCCGCCATTGATGCGGCCGGCGGTCTCGGCGATCTCGCGCTGCATGGTGGCGTATTCCGGCACCTCGGAGCGCGACTTCGGCGTCACCTGGAGGTAGACGACCTGGCCCCGCATGTCGGAACGCGAGCGCAGAAACCGCTCATAGGCGAGCATGCGCTGGTCGATGCCCTTGGAATAGTCGAGCCGGTCGACGCCGACCACCAGCGCGCGGCTGCCGACGCTCTCGGCCATACGGCGGACGAGCGGGCTGTCGACGGCGTGCGCCGCCGTGGCGGCAAACGCCTTGGTGTCGATGCCGATCGGGAAGGCGCCGACCCGGAAGGTCCGGTTGCCGGCGCGGAACGTCGCCGGCCCGACCTGACGGCACATGCCGGCGCGCTGCAGGCAGGCGATGAAGTTCTCGGCGTCGTGGTCGATCTGGAAGCCGATGAGGTCGTAGGCCGTGAACGCCTCGAGCAGGCGCTGGTAGCACGGCATGGCGAAGAACACGTCCGGCGGCGGCCACGGGATGTGGAGGAAGAAGCCGATGCGGTTGCGGACGCCCTTGGCGCGCAACTCGTCGCCGAGCGGGATCAGATGGTAGTCGTGGACCCAGACGACGTCGTCGGGGCGCAGCCGCTCGGCCAGCACCGATGCGAACATCGCATTGACGCGGAAGAAGCCGGAGGTGGCGCGCCGGTCGAAATCGACCAGGTCGAGACGGTAGTGGAGGAGGGGCCAGAGGGCGCGATTGGCGAAGCCCTGATAGTACTCCTCCTGGTCGCGCTGGCTGAGATCGAGGACCGAGAAGCTGATATTGCCCTCAGTTCTAGTCTTTACTTCCGGGGGGCCGTCATGGTGCTCCGCAGTATCTCCGGACCAGCCGAGCCACAGACCGCCGCGCTCCGCCAATGCCGCCCGCAGCGCCACAGCAAGCCCGCCAGCACTTGCACCTTTGTCTACTGGCGGCGGTACACGATTGGATACGACGACGAGCCTGCCCATCCCTCTCCTCATCTTGTTCTTGTGCATTGCAACACAAATGTAATGCTCATGGGGACGTTCAGTTGCTGACTGCGACAAATTGTCCGTCGCCGGGTGCTACTGCAGCGCCCGCAGCCACCGCCGGACCGCTTCCGGTCCCTCGAACCCGACCTCGGCCGCGCTCGCATGGCCCGGGGGCGCCGCGCCGACCCGAAAGGCGAGGCCGCCGGCGTCGCGCGCCGCACGGAACATCGATTCGTCGGTCAGGTCGTCGCCCACGGCCACGGGCCGCCGGCCACGGAACGCCGGCTCCTGCATGAACGCGGTGAGCGCCCTGCCCTTGTCGGCCCCGTCCGGCCGGATCTCATAGACCATCTTGCCGGGCTGGACGGAGAGCCCCTCGCCGGCCTCCGCCACCGCGGCCCGCACCACCGCCTCGGCCGCCTTGTCGAGCGCGGGATCGAGCCGGAAATGCACGGCGACGGCGCTGCCCTTGTCCTCGACCAGGGCGGAAGGATGATCTGACGCGAAGGCCTCGAGCCGGCGCCGGATGTCGGGCAGGGCCGGGTGCGGCGGATCGCCGACGATCGCGCCCGAGGCGTCGCGGAGAAGGGTGCCGTGAATGGCGCCGACCGGCAGGCGGAAGGGCGCGAACATCGCATCGACCGCCACCATGTCGCGGCCGGTGATGAGCGCGAGGCCACCGCCCGTCCGCTCGCTCAGCGCAGCGAGGAGCGGAGGCAGGTCGGGCGGCACGACGATCGCGTCGGGCGTCGGCGCGATATCGACGAGGGTGCCGTCGACGTCAAGGAAGAGGGCAAGACCGTCAACGGAGCGCGGCAGGTCCGCGGACCGCAAGAAGGGCTCGTTGGAAGAAGACATCGGATTGCAAACGCCGGAACCAGCAAACGGTTCCGCTTCGGGCGGACTTTTTTTTGCCCCGCCCGGGCCGGCTCAGTCGTCCATCTTGAGGGCGGCGATGAAGGCTTCCTGCGGAATGTCGACCTTGCCGAACTGCCGCATCTTCTTCTTGCCCTCCTTCTGCTTCTCGAGGAGCTTCCGCTTGCGGGTGGCGTCGCCGCCGTAGCACTTGGCGGTCACGTCCTTGCGCAGCGCCCGGACCGTCTCGCGGGCGATGACCTTGCCGCCGATCGCGGCCTGGATCGGCACCTGGAACATGTGCGGCGGGATCAGCTCCTTGAGCTTCTCGACCATGCCGCGACCACGGCTCTCGGCCCGGCTGCGATGGACCAGCATCGACAGGGCATCGACCGGCTCGCCATTGACCAGGATCGACATCTTCACGAGGTCGGCGGGGCGGTAGTCGGTGAGGTGGTAGTCGAAGGAGGCGTAGCCCTTGGAGACCGACTTCAGCCGGTCGTAGAAGTCGAACACCACCTCGTTGAGCGGCAGGTCGTACTTCACCATCGCCCGGGCGCCGACATAGGTCAGCTCCTTCTGCGTGCCGCGGCGGTCCTGGCAGAGCTTGATCACCGCGCCGAGATACTCGTCCGGGGTGAGGATCGTCGCCTCGATCCACGGCTCGCGGATCTCCTCGATCTTGACCACGTCCGGCATGTCGACCGGATTGTGCAGCTCGATCTCGGAGCCGTCGGTCAGCGACATCTGGTAGATCACCGATGGCGCGGTCGCGATCAGGTCGAGGTTGAACTCGCGCTGCAGCCGCTCCTGGATGATCTCGAGATGGAGGAGGCCGAGGAAGCCGCAGCGGAAGCCGAAGCCGAGGGCCGCCGAGGATTCGACCTCGAAGGAGAAGCTGGCGTCGTTCAGCCGGAGCTTGCCCATGGCGGCGCGCAGCTCGTCGAACGCGGCGGCATCGACCGGGAACAGGCCGCAGAACACCACCGGAATCGCCGGGCGGAAACCCGGCAGCATGTCGGTGACCGGCTTGCGGTCGTCGGTGATGGTGTCGCCGATGCGGGTGTCGGCCACTTCCTTGATGGCGGCGGTGATGAAGCCGATCTCGCCCGGGCCAAGCGCGGGGACCGACGTCAGCTTCGGCGTGAACACGCCGACGCGCTCGACATCGTAGACGGCGCCGGTGCCCATCATGCGGATGCGGTCGCCCTTCCGGAGCACGCCGTCGACGACCCGCACCAGCACGATGACGCCGAGATAGGCGTCGTACCAGGAGTCGACGAGGAGCGCCTTGAGCGTCGCGTCGCGATCGCCGACGGGCGGCGGCAGCCGGTTGATGATCGCCTCGAGGACGTCCTCGACCCCGACGCCGGTCTTGGCCGAGATCAGGACGGCGTCCGACGCATCGAGGCCGATCACGTCCTCGATCTGCTGCTTGATCTTGTCGGGCTCGGCCGCGGGCAGGTCGACCTTGTTGAGGACCGGCACGATCTCGTGGTTGTTGTCGAGCGCCTGATAGACATTGGCGAGGGTCTGCGCCTCGACGCCCTGGCTCGCGTCGACGACGAGGAGCGAGCCCTCGCAGGCGGCCAGCGACCGGCTCACCTCGTAGGCGAAGTCGACATGGCCGGGCGTGTCGATGAGGTTGAGCGTGTAGTCCTGCCCGTCCTTCGCCCGGTAGTTGAGCCGGACGGTCTGGGCCTTGATGGTGATGCCGCGCTCGCGCTCGATATCCATCGATTCGAGCACCTGTTCCTTGCCCGCCATTTCGCGTGC
>JAEVZM010000055.1 GCA_023392225.1 Pseudomonadota bacterium | reverse complement strand
CCGCCGGCGAGCGCGACCGGAACGGGCGCGGCGCCTTCCGGGGGGCGCCGGAGGACCGCCCCGCGATCGCCGCGCGCCGCGTGCTTCTCGTCGACGACGTCTATACCACCGGGGCCACGGTCAAGGCCGCGACCAGGGCGCTGCTCCGCGGCGGCGCGGGGGCCGTCGACGTCCTCGTCTTCGCCCGGGTTGTCCGCGGCGCCGAGTGAACGATATTCTCTGCCGATAGAAACAGAACCGTCCCGAGGGAAGTTCGAGTATGCCGGAGTTCAAGGCCGCCGCGGTCCAGATGCGGAGCGGCATGTCGGTCGACGCCAACCTCCTGGAAGCGGAGCGACTGGTTCGCGAGGCCGCCGCGGCGGGCGCGACATATGTCCTCACCCCCGAGATGACCAACATCCTCTGCCGGGACCGGGCGACGCTGCTCGCCGCGGTCTCGCCGGAGGAAGGCAATCCCGAGATCGCCCGCTTCGCCGCGCTGGCGCGGGACCTCGGCGTCCACCTCCACATCGGCTCGATGGCCGTCCGGCTCGGCCCCGAATCCGTCGCCAACCGGGCCTACCTCTTCGGCCCCGACGGCGGGCTGATCACCCGCTACGACAAGATCCACATGTTCGACGTGAACCTGCCGAACGGCGAGAGCTACAAGGAATCGGCGCTCTACCGGCCCGGAACCGAGGCCGTGGTGGCCGACCTGCCCTTCGCCCGGCTCGGGCTCGCGGTCTGCTACGATGTGCGCTTCCCGCAGCTGTTCCAGACGCTGGCCGCCAATGGCGCCGCGGTGCTGGCCGTACCGGCCGCATTCACCAGGACCACCGGCGAGGCGCACTGGCACGTGCTGCTGCGGGCGCGGGCGATCGAGACCGGCTCGTTCGTCGTCGCCGCTGCACAGGGCGGCCACCACGAGGACGGGCGCGACACCTATGGCCACAGCATGATCATCGACCCCTGGGGGCGGATCCTCGCCGAGGCCGGCACCGAGCCGGGCGTCATCGTCGCGACCATCGATCCGGCGCAGAGCGCCGATGCCCGGGCGCGCATCCCGGCGCTCGCCCACCGGCGCGACTTCGCCCCGCCCCGCCCCGTCCAGTCCGTCGCGTGAGGCGCCGATGATCCGCTACGCTCTCCGCTGCGACAAGGACCACGCCTTCGAGGGCTGGTTCCGCTCGGGCGCCGACTACGACAAGCTCGCCGCCGCCAAGGGCGTCAGCTGCACCGTCTGCGGCAGCGTCAAGGTCGAGAAGGCGATCATGGCGCCCTCGATCGGCCGCGCCGGCAAGGACAAGGGCGCGCGCTCCATGCCGCCCCCCGCCTCGGCGGAAACCGGTCCGGACGCACCGGCCGGCCCGGCGCCGGACCCGGTGCAGCTCGCCGCCGACCCGCGCCGGCGGGCCATGATCGAGGCGATGCGCGAGCTCAGGAAGAAGATCACCGAGAATGCCGACTATGTCGGCGACCGCTTCGCCGAGGAAGCGCGGAAGATCCACTACCAGGAGGCCGAGCCGCGCGGCATCTACGGCGAGGCGACCCGCGAGGAAGCCGAACAGCTGGCCGAGGAGGGCGTCGAGTTCGCCCCCCTGCCGCCGGTGCCGGACGACCGCAACTGAGATGCGGACGGGCCGCGGCCGCCTCGGACTGGCGCTGACCCTCCTCGCCCTTGCGGCAGGCCCCGGCCGCGCCGCCGAGGCCGTGCCCGACCTCTACCGGGTGACCGTCTTCGTCACCGGACAAGGCGAGGAGACGCGGGGGCCGGCCCTGTCGCGGGCCCTCGCGGCCGTGCTCGTCAAGGTTTCCGGCGACCCCGGCCTCGCCGACTCACCGGCGCTCGCGCCCCTTGCCGACCATGCACCGAACTATGTCGAGGGCTTCTCCTATCGCGACCTGATGGCCGGCATCCCGGTCCATGACGAGCAGGGCTCGCGCGACCGTCCCTACGATCTCACCGTGGACTTCGCACCGGGGAAGATCGACGCGGCGCTCGCCAGCCTCGGTGCGGTGCCCTGGACCGGACCACGGCCGGAGCTGCTCGCGGTCATCGGGGTCGAGACCGGCGACACCCGCTTCACCCTCGCCGCCGACGGGCCGAAGGGCCGCGACATGCGCGAGGCGCTTGCGGCGGCGGCCACGAAATATGGCCTTCCCGTCGTGCTGCCGGACACGGCCTCGCTCGCCGCGGACGACGATACGTCGGCGCTGCTGCATGCCGCCGGCGCGGACGTCGCGCTGACCGGAGCCCTCGTCTGGGACGACGACGCGCTCGGCTGGACGGCGCGCTGGCAGATGACGACGGACGCGGGCACGCTCGGCTGGACGGCGCGGCAGGTGAGCTTCGACCAGGCATTCCGGGTCGCGATCGGCGGCGCCGCACAGGTGCTGTCGGGTCACGGCAACCCATGAAGGAGGAGACCAGACCATGGCAACAGTCCTGATCACCGGCGCGAACCGCGGCATCGGCCTCGCCCTCGCCCGCGCCTATGCCGAGCGCGGCGACACCGTGCTGGCCGCCTGCCGGCTCACGTCCGAGGCGCTCGACGCCCTCGGCGTCGAGGTCTTCGAGGGGGTCGAGGTCGCCGACGACGCGGCGGTCGACCGCCTCGCCACCGAGCTCGCCGGCAGGGAGATCGACATCCTCATCAACAACGCCGCCATCCACTCCAACGAGACGCTCGAGGACCTCAGCTTCGAGCGCATCCGCAAGCAGTTCGAGGTCAACACGCTCGGCCCGCTCCGGGTGACGCGGGCGCTGCTGCCGCATCTCCACAAGGGCAGCAAGGTGGTGATCGTCACCAGCCGCTCGGGCTCGATCGGCGACAACGGCTCGGGCAACACCTACGGCTACCGGATCTCCAAGGCGGCGGTGAACATGGGCGGCGTCAACCTCGCGCTCGACCTCAAGCCGCGCGGCATCCCGGTGTTGCTGCTCCACCCCGGCATGGTGAAGACCGACATGGGCGGTGGCCCGGGCGCGGTCGAGGCCAAGGATGCCGCGGCCCGCATGATCGCCCGCATCGACGAGCTCAGCCTCGACAATACCGGCCAGTTCCTGCACTGCGAGGGCTACGAGCTGCCCTGGTAGGAACGGGAGCGCCGCTCAGCGCCGCGAGGGCCTCTCCTCCGGGCCGTCGTCGTCGCGCAGGATGCGAACGGCGGCACCGTCGAGATCGTCATACTGCCCCGAGCGCAGCGTCCACAGGAACGCGGCGAGCCCGGCTACGCCGAGCCCCAGCGCGATCGGGATCAGGATCATCAGGCCGTTCATGCGACATGCTCCGCGGGGGCGAGAGCCGGAGCGTGCTCCGGCTTGCGCCGCTCCGCAAGGCGCATGAACAGCGGCAGCTTGAGCGCGTTGCCTGTGACCAGGATCGAGGAGCTCGACATGGCGATGGCCGCGATCAGTGGGGTGGCGAAGCCGAGGATGGCGACCGGCACCGCGACGAGGTTGTAGAGGATCGCCAGCGCGAAGTTCTGCCTGATGATGCGCCGCGCATGGCGGGCGACGCTGAAGGCGGTGCCGACCGCGCCGAGCTGGCGGCCGGTGAACACCATGTCGGCCGCGGCCTGGCTGATGTCGGCGGCGCTCGCCGGCGACATCGAGACGAAGGCGGAGGCCAGCGCCGGCGCATCGTTGAGGCCGTCGCCGACCATCAGCACCCGGCGCCCCTCGGCCGCGAGCCCGGCCAGCACCGCCGCCTTGTCCGATGGGCGGACGCCGGCATGCCAGTCCTCGATGCCGGTGGCGAGCGCGGCGCGACGCACCGCCTCGGGCCGATCGCCGGAGAGGAGGAGGACGCGGAGGCCACGGGCCTTGAGCGCGGCGACCGTCTCGGCAGCGGCGCTCCGCAGCGTGGCGTGGAAGGCGAAGCGGATCGGCGGCTCGGCACCTATCCGGAGCCAGATCTCGCTCTCGCCGTCGGTCGGCGCGATCGGCGCGGCACCGACGAAATCGCGACGGCCGAGCCGGACCACCTGGTCGCCGAGCCGGCCTTCCATGCCGTCCCCGGGCCGCTCGACGACGTCGGCGAGGGCGGGAATCACGGGGCCGTGCGCGCCGGCCGACGCGGCGAGCGCCTTTGCCAAGGGGTGACGGCTCTGGCTGCCGAGCATGGCGACGAGCGACCATTCGGACGGCGTCGCCGCCGGCGGACGGGCAAGCCGCGGCTCGCCCTCGGTGAGCGTCCCGGTCTTGTCGAAGGCGACGGTGTCGATCTCGGCGAGGCGCTCGAGCGCGCTGCCATCCTTGACCATGATGCCGCGGCCGAGCAGGAAGCCGCTCGCCACCACCTGCACGGCCGGCACCGCGAGGCCGAGGGCGCAGGGGCAGGTGATGATCAGCACCGCCACGGCGGTGGTCAGCGCCATGTGCCAGCCGGCACCGACCAGCAGCCAGCCGATGACGGTGGCGATGGCGACGAGGTGCACGAACGGAGCGTAGGCGCGCGAGACGCGATCGGCGAGGCGCACATATCGGCCGGAGGTCTCCTCCGCCGCCTCCATCAGGCGGACGATCTCGGCGAGAAGCGTATCCCCGGCGCGGGCCGTGACCCGAAGGGTAATCGGCCCGGTAATGTTGAGCGTTCCGGCGAAGGCCCGGCCGCCGGGCCGGATGGGCTCGGGCTCGGCTTCGCCGGTGAGCATCGACTTGTCGACGTCGCTCTGCCCAGAGACGACCACGCCGTCGACCGGGACGCGCTCGCCGACCGCGACATGGACCGCGTCGCCCGGGGCGATGTCGGCGATCGGCACCAGCGTGGTCGAGCCGTCCGCGGCGATCCGCATCGCGCTTCGCGCCGAAAGCGAGGTGAGCCGCGCCGCGGCCGAGCGCGCCACGTCGCGCATCCGGTAGTCGAGGAAGCGGCCGACGAGGAGGAAGAAGAGTCGCGAGACGGCCGCGTCGAAATAGGCGTGCTCGCCGCCGGTCGCGGTCTCGTAGAGGCTCATCGCCGCCGCGAGCAGGACGCCGATCGAGATCGGCACGTCCATGTTGAGCGAGCCGGCGGTGAGGCTGCGCAGCGCCGAGCGGAAGAACGGCCGCCCGGCATAGGCGATGGCGGGCAGCGCGATCAGCGCCGACAGCCAGTGGAACAGCTCGCGGGTGGCGTCGCTCGCCCCCGACCAGACAGACACCGAGAGCAGCATGATGTTGCCGGCGGCGAAGCCGGCCACCGCCATGCAGCGGACGAGGTCGCTGCCGGTCGGGTCGCTGGTCGCGGCGTCGAAGGCGAGCGCGTCGAACGGCCGCGCGGCATAGCCGGCCTTGCCGAGCGCGGCGAGCATGGCGTCGGGATCGCCCGCCGCCGGGTCGAAGTCGATGCCGACGCGGTGGCTGGTGAGGTTGGCCCGGGCCCGGGTAACGCCGGGCAGTCCGGCGAGGCTATCCTCGATCCGGCCGATGCAGGCGGCGCAGTGCATCTCCGGCACGAGGAAATCGATGTGGCCGGAGCCGTCGTCCTTGCGGCGGACGAAGGCGGGATCGACACCGCCGGCGGTCGAGACGAAGGCTGCCGGCGCGCAGCAGCCGCTCACCGCCATGGTGTCGCGGGCGTCCATCAGCCGCCGCTCGCGGCGACGTGGATGCGGCGACGCTCGGCATAGACCAGGGCGCCGTCGTCGCGGGCTTCGACCGCGACCTCCCAGAGGCCCGGGGCCAGTGCCTCGGCCGCCCGGTAGACCGAGCCGTCGCTCGCAAGGTCGAGGACGCGGTCCTGCTCCGTGGTCGAGGGCCGCCCGGCCGCCGCCGTCACCGCGAGCCGACCGAGCGGCTGCCCGTCGCGGTCGGTGAGCGTGACGGCGAGGACGCCGCCGGTCACCGCCATGTCCATCTTCCAACCCGACTGCTCGTGGGCGCGGGTGTCGGCGAGCAGCTGGTTGTAGTTCTGGCTGGCGACGTAGCTGTTCTTCACCACCAGGCCGGGAAACGTGCCGGTGGCGAGGAACGCCATCACGAGGTTCACCGCGATGATCGTCCCGAAGAAGGCGAAGACCACGGCGAGCATGTGCCCGCCCGTGAACGGATGCTCGTCGTCGAAGCGGAAGGGATTGCGAAGACCTGCCATGCCACTACTCCGGCGCATAGAAGTCGGCCGCCGCGCTGCCCGTCTCGGAGCCGTCGAGATCGCGGACCCTGAACGAGAAGCCGGTGAGGCCGGGCTTGGCAAGATCGCCGGGCTGGGAGACGAACACCTTGACCTCGCGCAAACGATCCGGCTCGACGTCGACCGCGATGGCCCGGGTCGGCTGGTGATCCTCGGCACTGGCGACCCACATGCCGGCTCCGGGCAGCCCGTCGATCGACACCTCGAAGGTCCGGGGCTCGTTGACCATGTTGAGCACCTTGATGGTGTAGCCGTTGCGGACCGAGCCGTCCGACAGCGTCACGTAGAGCGGGTTGCGGTCGGGGATGACGTTGATGTCGAGCCGGTCGCGGGTGACGACGCTGACCAGCATCACCAGCCCGACCAGCGTCCACAGGCCGGCATAGAGCAGCGTCCGGGGTCGGACGATGTGCGAGAAGCCGACCAGCTTCTGGTCGGCGGTGGCCGCGGCGCGGCCCACCGTCTTCACCTCGGCAGCATGGACGTTGTAGTCGCGGAGCGTGGTGTAGGAGATCAGGTTGAGCGGCTTGCCGACCTTTTCCATGACGCCGTTGCAGGCGTCGATGCAGAGCGCGCAGGTGATGCACTCGAGCTGGTTGCCGTCGCGAATGTCGATGCCCATCGGGCAGACCGCCACGCAGGCATTGCAGTCGACGCAATCGCCAACGTCGAGGCCCTCGCTGAGCGCCTTCTTCTGGTGGCGGGAGCGCGGCTCGCCACGCCAGTCGTTGTAGGTGACGAGGAGGGAATCCTCGTCGAGCATGGCGCCCTGGATGCGGGGCCAGGGGCACATGTAGGTGCAGACCAGCTCGCGCATGAAGCCGGCGAAGGTGAAGGTGGTCGCGGTCAGCACCGCGACGGTGATGTAGGCGATCGCCGGGGCCTCGCCGGTGACGAACTGGCTGAGCAGCGTCGGCGCGTCGGCGAAGTAGAAGATCCAGGCGCCGCCGGTGGCCACGCCGATCAGCAGCCACACCGCATAGACCGCGGCACGCTTGGTGATCTTCGACGCCCCCCATGGCTCCTTGTCGAGCTTCATGCGGGCGTTGCGGTCGCCCTCGATCAGCCGCTCGACCCAGATATAGAGGTCGGTCCACACCGTCTGTGGACAGGTGTAGCCGCACCACACGCGCCCGGCGACCGAGGTGACCAGGAACAGGCCGAGCCCGGCCATGATCAGGAGGCCTGCGACGTAGTAGAATTCCTGCGGCCAGATTTCGATGAAGAAGAAGTAGAAGCGGCGGTTGGCGAGGTCGACCAGCACCGCCTGGTCCGGGGCGTAGGGGCCGCGGTCCCACCGGATCCAGGGCGTGATCCAGTAGATGCCGAGGGTGATCGCCATCACGATCCACTTCAGGCGGCGATAGAAGCCTTCGGCCCGCTTGGGGAAGATCTTGACGCGGGCCTGGTAGAGCTTCTGGCGACCACGGGTGTTGACCGCCTCGACGTCGATTCGCTCGACGTTCGAGGCGGCCGCGCCCTCCTCCCGGGCAACTTCCGGAGCTTCGGTGCTCATTGCTGCGCGGCTTCGCCGCCTCCCAGCGAGTAGACGTAGAGCGCGAGCTCCTTGACCACGGTGTCGCTGAGCCGGCCGGACCAGGCCGGCATCACGCCATGCTTCGGCGCGATCATTTGGCTGACCATCTCGTCGGCCGTGCCCGCCTTGAGGAAGATCGCGTCGTTGAGCCGCGGCGCACCGATCGTCCGGTCGCCCTCGCCGTTCGGGCCGTGGCAGCTGATGCAGTTGCTCGGCTTGGCGTAGAGCTCCGCCCCCTCGGCGACCAGCGCCGCATCGTGCGGCTTGCCGGCGAGCGACAGCACGTAGTTGGCCACCGCCAGCATCTGCGGCCGCGTCAGGATCCCCTCGAAGGAGGGCATCTCCGAGAAGTGCGTGTCGGGATGGTCGGAGCGGATGCCGTAGGAGATGGTTTGGTAGATATTCTCAAGCGTGCCGCCCCACAGCCAGTCGTCGTCGTTGAGGTTGGGGTAGCCCTTGGAGCCAGCCGCACCGGTGCCGTGGCACTGGATGCAGTTGACCAGGAAGGCGGAGCGGCCGCCGGCCACCGCGAAGCGGTCGAGGTCGGCATTGGCCTTGATCTCGTTGATCGGCAGGTTGGCGATCTGGTCGAGGCGGCCGGCCTGCTCCTGATGGGCGAGGTCGATCTCGCTCTGCACCTCGGCCCGCGTCGAGTAATTCAGGACGCCGCCGGTGCCGCCGCGGATCAGCGGAATGCCCGGATAGAGGACGAGGTATCCCAGCGCGAAGACGATGGTGGCGTAGAAGGTCCACAGCCACCAGCGCGGCAGCGGCCGATTGAGCTCGCGGATGCCGTCCCACTCATGGCCGGTGGTCTCGTAGCCGGTAACCGAGTCGACCTCAGGCCCGCCAGCGTGCGCATTGGGATTGGCGGTCTTGCCGGAGTCAGCCATTCTGGCGGTCCTCATCATCGTCGTGCTTGAAGGGAATCTGGGCCTGATCGCGGAACGAGACGCCGGGTCGAAGCACCCAGCCCACGGCCGCCAGGAAGACGACCAGCATGAAGACCAAGCCCCAGCTGTCGGCGAATTCGCGAAGGATGTGGTAGTCCATCGCCGTTACCTCCGGTTCTCTTCGCTGAGCGGCTCGTAGGCCGTGAAGTCGACCAGCGTGCCGAGCATCTGGAGATAGGCGACGAGCGCGTCCATCTCGGTGATCTCGGTGCTGTTGCCGTCGAACAGACCGATCTTCACCTTCTCGCCATATCGCTCCTCAAGCCCGGTGGGGTCGGCTTCCGGATCGGCCTGGGCCAGTAGGTCGGCCCGGGCATTGGCAATCATCTCATCGGTATAGGGTACCCCGACCACCGCGTTCGCCCTCAGGTCGTCCGTGATGTTGTCGGTGTTCAGCACCGTCGTCGACAGGTGCCCATAGGGCGGCATGATGCTGGTCGGCACGATCGAGCGCGGGTCGGTGAGATGCTGGACGTGCCACTCGTCCGAATAGCGGCCGCCGACCCGGGCGAGATCCGGCCCGGTACGCTTCGACCCCCACTGGAACGGATGGTCGTACATCGACTCCGCGGCGAGGCTGTAGTGGCCGTAGCGCTCCACCTCGTCGCGCATCGGGCGGATCATCTGGCTGTGGCAGACGTAGCAGCCCTCGCGGATGAAGATGTTCCGTCCCGCCAGCTCGAGCGGGGTGTAGGGGCGCATGCCCTCCACCTTCTCGATGACGTTCTGGTGGTAGAAGAGCGGGACGATCTCGACGATGCCGCCGATGGCCACCACCACCAGGCTGAGGCCGAGCAACAGCGTCGCGTTCTTCTCGATTCTCTCGTGACGATTCAGTGTCGTTGACATCGGACAGGCCTCACTCGGCGGGAATGGTGGTCGGCGCGGCGCCCATGGGGATCTCCTTGCGGAGATCGCCACGGATCGTCTTCCAGACGTTGAAGGCCATGAGCAGACCGCCAACCAGGTAGAGCACGCCGCCAAGGGCACGGATCAGGTAGTAGGGGTGCATGGCCTCGACGGTCTCGACGAAGGAGTAGACGAGGAAGCCCTCCTGATCGTACTCGCGCCACATCAGGCCCTGCATGATGCCCGAGACCCACATCGCCGACGCGTAGAGGACGATGCCGATGGTCGCGAGCCAGAAGTGCCAGTTGACCAGGCGCAGGCTGTAGAGCCGCTCGCGGCCCCAGAGCTTCGGCGCGAGGAAGTAGATCGCTCCGAAGGAGATCATGCCGACCCAGCCGAGCGCACCGGAATGCACGTGGCCGATGGTCCAGTCGGTGTAGTGGCTGAGCGCGTTGACCGAGCGGATCGACATCATCGGACCCTCGAAGGTCGACATGCCGTAGAAGGCCACCGCGATCACCATCATGCGGATGATGGGGTCGGTGCGCAGCTTGTCCCAGGCGCCCGACAGCGTCATCAGGCCGTTGATCATGCCACCCCAGGACGGCATCCACAGCATGATCGAGAACACCATGCCGAGGGTCTGCGCCCAGTCGGGCAGCGCCGTGTAGTGGAGGTGGTGCGGGCCGGCCCAGATGTAGAGGAAGATCAGCGACCAGAAGTGGACGATCGACAGCCGGTAGGAATAGATCGGCCGGTCGGCCTGCTTGGGCACGAAGTAATACATCATGCCGAGGAAGCCGGCGGTGAGGAAGAAGCCCACCGCGTTGTGGCCGTACCACCACTGCACCAGCGCATCCTGGACGCCGGAGAAGGCGGAGTAGCTCTTCGAGCTGAGCGGCGAGATCGGGATCGCCAGGTTGTTCACCACGTGCAGCATCGCGATGGTGATGATGAACGCGAGGTAGAACCAGTTGGCGACGTAGATGTGGGGTTCCTTGCGCTTGTAGAGCGTGCCGAGGAACACCGCGAGATAGGCGACCCAGACGATCGTCAGCCACAGGTCGACATACCACTCCGGCTCGGCGTATTCGCGCGACTGGGTGATGCCGGCGAGGTAGCCCGTGGCGGCGAGGACGATGAACACCTGGTAGCCCCAGAACACGAACCAGGCGAGGCCGTCGCTCCACAGCCGGGCCCCGGTGGTGCGCTGGACCACGTAGAACGAGGTCATGATCAGCGCGTTGCCGCCGAAGGCGAAGATCACCGCCGAGGTGTGCAGCGGCCTTAGCCGGCCGAAGGTGGTCCAGGGAAGGTCGAGATTGAGCTCGGGGAAGGCGAGCTGCAGCGCGATGAAGACGCCGACCAGGAAGCCGACGACGCCCCAGAACGTGGTGGCGATGAGGCCGGCGCGGATGACGTCGTCGGCATAGCCGGTCTTGAACGTCTTCAGCGGGATCGCGGCGGTTTGCGAAAAGTCGATCGTCCGCATGCGCCAGATGGCGGCGCCGCCCGCCATGACCGCGATAAGGGCCATGTGGAAGGCGAACCGCCCGTCATGCGCAAGCGCACTGAGGACGACGGCGATGAAGGTGATGACCCCAAGGATCGCTATGAGCGGCACAGGTCAGGCTCCCCGAATTCAGCATCGGCAAGTTTTGCCAATGCACTGCCGAGAACCTTTCCGGGGAGGAGGCCACTCTCTCCTTGATTCAAATCAAAGGTGCGCACGCCGCGGCGGGAGGCCGCATCCGTGCAACATCTCCCGCCCGCGACGGGCGATCAGGGATTGAGGCTGAAAATCGCGGCATTGAGCACCATGGCGAAGGCGACCCAGGCCAGATAGGGCAGGAGAAGCCACGCCGCGATGCGGTTGACCGCACGGAAGGCGAGGATCGTGGCGACGATCGCGCCGAGGAGGAGGCCGATCACCACCAGGCCCGCCAGCGGGCTCTGGGCGCCGAAGAAAGCGAACGACCAGGCCACGTTGAGGACCAGCTGGATGGCGTAGAGCACGAGGGCCGCGCGTCGCCGGGGCGGTGCCGCAGGCGTGCGCCACACCATCCAGGCCGCCACCGCCATGAGAATGTAGAGAACCGTCCAGACGACGGGAAAGATCGCGTTGGGCGGGTTGAAGGACGGCTTGTCGAGGCCGGCATACCAGGTCGGGATGTTCGGCGTGGTCGCCATCGAGCCCAGCCAGCCCGCCAGGAGCGCCACGGCGACGAAGGCCACCAGCGCTGCCACGTCGACCACGCCGCGCGGCCGATCCGCTCCGATGTCACCCCTTGTACTCACGGTCCGAGCCCCTCCCCGCGCGGTATGCGCCGGTACGTTTAACGAGGAGGACCGCTTTCCGGTTCCATGTCGCGGCCCTCGAATCATCATTCCGACAGCCCTGGCCGCCGGATTCGCGTGACATTCTCGCGGCTTGTTTCGAAGGTTTGTGAATTTTCAACCCGCCGGTGGGAGGATCGGGGTACAACGCTCCCGAACCGGGACTCGATCGAGGAAAGTGATGGTCGGCAGGTATTTCGGAACCGACGGCATCCGTGGGCGCGCCAACCGTCCGCCGATCACGCCGGACATCGCCATGAAGGTCGGCATGGCCGCCGGCCTCGTCTTCAGGAACGGCGACCACCGGCACCGCGTGGTGATCGGCAAGGACACGCGCCTGTCGAGCTACATGATCGAGAACGCCCTCACCGCCGGCTTCCTCGCGGTCGGCGTCGACGTAATGCTGACCGGCCCGGTGCCGACGCCGGGCATCGCCATGCTCACCCGCTCGATGCGCTGCGACCTCGGGGTGATGATCTCGGCCTCGCACAACCCCTATGACGACAACGGCATCAAGCTGTTCGGCCCGGACGGCGCCAAGCTCACCGACGCGGTCGAGGCGGAGATCGAGGCGCTGATCGATTCCGACCTGTCCGGCCGCCTCGCCGAGCCTGCGGCGCTCGGGCGTGCCAAGCGCGTCGAGAGCGTCACGGACCGCTACATCGAATATGCCAAGCGCACCCTCCCCCGCACGCTGACCCTCGAGGGCATGCGCGTCGTGGTCGACTGCGCCAATGGCGCGGGCTACCGCGTCGCCCCCGAGGCGCTGTGGGAGCTCGGCGCCGAAGTCGTGCCGCTGGCGGTCGATCCGGACGGCTTCAACATCAACCGCGGCGTCGGCTCGACGGCACCGGAGGCGCTGGTCGCCAAGGTGCACGAGGTCCGGGCCGACATCGGCATCGCGCTCGACGGCGACGCCGACCGCGTGGTGGTGGTCGACGAGCGCGGCCAGGTGGTCGACGGTGACCAGATGATGGCGGCGATCGCCCGCTCCTGGCACGAGGAAGGCCTCCTCGCCAAGCCGGGCATCGTCGTGACCGTGATGTCCAATCTCGGCCTCGAGCGCTATCTCTCGGGGCTCGGCCTCCATCTCGTCCGCACCCCGGTCGGCGACCGGCACGTCGCCGAGGTGATGCGCGAGCACGGCTACAATCTCGGCGGCGAGCAGTCCGGCCACATCATCCTCTCCGACTACACCACCACCGGCGACGGCCTGGTGGCGGCGCTGCAGCTGCTCGCCGTGGTCAAGAAGCTCGGCCGGCCGGTGAGCGAGGTGTGCCACCTGTTCGAGCCGCTGCCCCAGGTGCTGAAGAGCGTGCGGACCGTCGGCGGCAAGCGCGCGCTCGAGAACGACCGCGTGCAGAAGATGATCGAGGACATCCACGGGCGGCTCGGCGATTCCGGGCGCCTGGTGGTCCGCGCATCGGGCACCGAGCCGGTGATCCGGGTGATGGCGGAGGGCGACGACCCCACCATGGTGACCGAGATCGTCGACGATCTCGTTGCCGCCTTGAGCAAAGCCCCGGCCTGAGGCACAACGCTTGCCATGATCGCTGCAGACGCTAACGATCCGCGCGGGATCGTATGGATCGCTTCCTATCCGAAGTCCGGCAACACCTGGATTCGGCTGTTCCTGCACCACCTGCTCCGCCTCAAGCGCGGCCGGGCCGACGGCGAGCGCGAGATCGACCGGCTCGGTGAGACCGCGCCGAGCTTCGCCGGCCAGATCGCCCTGTTCGAGCAGTTCATGGGCAAGCCGATGATGCAGTCGGACATGAAGGACGTGGTCACCGCCCGCGCCAAGGTGCAGGAGGCGATGGTGAAGGGGGCCGGGCGGGGCGTGCTGCCGCTCAAGACCCACAGCTTCCTCGGCCGGGTGTTCGACCTGCCGCTGATCAATCTCGGCGTCTCGGTCGGCGCGATCTACGTCGTGCGCAACCCGCTCGACGTGGCGCTGTCGCTCGCCCCCTATCTCGGGCTGCCGCTCGACCTGACCATCCGCACCATGGCGGCGACGATGACCGCGCCGCCGCCGTCGGAGATCCTCGCCCCCGAGATCTGGGGCTCGTGGAGCGAGAACGTGCGGAGCTGGACCACCGAGCCGCCGCCGGTGATCAAGGTGCTGCGCTACGAGGACCTGCTCGACGACCCGATCGGCTCGTTCACCTCGGTCGCCGAGCACATGCGGATCGGCGCGAGCCCGGAGGAGATCGCCGAGGCGGTCGCCGCCGCCTCGTTCGAGCGCGCCTCGCGCGAAGAGCTGTCGGGCGGCTTCGCCGAGCGCCCCGAGGGCACCGAGCGCTTCTTCCGGGTCGGCAAGGCCGGCCAGTGGCGCGAGGGGCTGACCCCGGCCCAGGTCGACATGATCGTCGAGGCGCACGAGGAGCAGATGGCCCGCTTCGGCTACCTGCCGCGCCAGCTCGGAGCGGCGGCGTGATCGTCCTCAGCAAGAACAATCCCCGCGGCATCATCTGGATCGCGTCCTACCCGCGCTCGGGCAACACCTGGACGCGGGCCTTCATCAACACGCTGTCGCACATCATCCGCGACCCGAACTTCTCGGACGTCGACATCAACCGGCTGGAGGAGGATTCGGCCTCCGAGAGCAAGGCCGAGCTCTACAGCCAGGTGCTCGGCAAGCCGGCGCACCGCGCCAGCGCCGCCGAGAT
>JAEVZM010000391.1 GCA_023392225.1 Pseudomonadota bacterium | reverse complement strand
GCCCTCGCCGCAGCGGGGGCAGCGCCCCCGCATGCCAGTCTGCGTCGGCGGAAGGTCCGGATAAAGGGCCTTGTCCGCCGGTTCTGGCCTCATTCGATGACCATGTGGATCGGAGCGCCCCAGTTGCCCCAGATGTAGATGCTGAAGAACAGGAAGATCCACACCACGTCGACGAAGTGCCAGTACCAGGCCGCGGCCTCGAAGCCGAAATGCGACTTGGGCGTGAACTCGCCGCGGCCGACCCGGATGAGGCAGACGATCAGGAAGATGGTGCCGACCACGACATGGAAGCCGTGGAAGCCGGTCGCCATGAAGAAGGTGGCGCCGTAGATGTTGCCGGCGAACGAGAAGGCGGCGTGGGTGTACTCGTAGATCTGCACGGTGGTGAAGATCAGGCCGAGCACGATGGTCAGCACCAGGCCCCAGGTCAGGCCCTTGCGGTCATTGTGGAGCAGCGCGTGGTGCGCCCAGGTGATCGTGGTGCCCGAGGTGAGCAGGATCAGCGTGTTGAGCAGCGGCAGGTGCCACGGATCGAACACCTCGATGCCCTTCGGCGGCCAGACGCCGCCCGTGAACTCGTAGCGCGCGATCTCGATGGCGCCGTCGAGGTTGAGGGCCGAGTTGAAGAACGCCCAGAACCAGGCGACGAAGAACATCACCTCCGAGACGATGAACAGGATCATCCCGTAGCGGAAGCCGAGCTGCACGACGCTGCTGTGGTCGCCGGCGCGGCCCTCGTTGATCACGTCCCGCCACCACACGAACATCGTGTAGAGCACGCCGAGCATGCCCGGCGCGACCCACCACAGGGACCCGCCGTGCATCCAGTAGATCGTGCCGATGGCAAGAACGAAGGCCGACAGCGAGCCGACCAGCGGCCACGGGCTCGGCTTTACGAGGTGATAGGGATGGGACGGCGCGTGCGCGTTAGCCATAGGTCCTGCACTCCGGCATCAGAAGGCGCGGTTGTCGTCGGCCGAATCCCCGCCGACGGTTTCCACGGGATAGAAGGTATAGGAAAGCGTGATCGAGTGAACGTAGTCCAGATCCGAGTAGTCGACGATCTCGGGGTCCACGAAGAACGTGACCGGCATCTCGACCCGCTCGCCGGGCTTCAGCGTCTGCTCGGTGAAGCAGAAGCACGCGATCTTGTTGAAGTACGGTCCGACCTCGAACGGCGTGACGTTGAACACCGCCGTTCCGGTGATCTCCTTGTCGGTCCGGTTCTCGGCGACATAGAGCGCCTCCCCGACCTCGCCGACGTTCACCGTCACGGCCCGGGTCAGCGGCCGGAAGCTCCAGCCGAGGCCGTTGCCGACATTGGCGTCGAAGCGCACCGTGATCTTCCGGTCGATCGCCGCATCCGGCGCCGCATCGGCGCGCTGCGTGGTGCCGGCGATCCCCGTCACCTGGCAGAACAGCGCATAGAGCGGCACGGCGGCGAAGGACGCACCGACCATCGCGGCAACGGCGACCACGCAGACGGCGGCCGTGACCGCGATCTTGCGCTGCTTGGCGCGCGGCTCGACGCTCATAGCGGGCGCTCCATCACCCCCGGGCCGAGCTTGGCGATGGTCACGAGGTAGAACAGGATCACCAGCGCCCCAAGCGCCAGCGCGATTGCAATCGAACGCGCCCGCCGGCGGCGGTTGCGCAGCTCGGCGTTGGTGGTTTCCTCAAGGGGTTCGCGACGTTCTGGTGTTGCGGCCATGGTCCGGCTCATCGTCCTTCCGCCCCGGATGCCCGCACCCTCATGCGAAGCCTCCGCCGGTACCGATCGCCTCCGCCAGCATCACGGCGAAGAGCAGGAACAGGTAGAGGATCGAATAGGCGAAGAGATCGCGCGCGGCGCGCTCGCCGGCGGCGCCCTCCCGGGTCCGGTAGACACGGATGGCGGCGACCAGGAACAACACGCCCGCGACCGCAGCCACGGCGCCGTAGAGGATGCCGGCGAAGCCCAGCACCGCAGGCGCCACGCCCGCAAAGGCGAGGATCACCGAATAGATCAGGATCTCGCGCCGTGTCCGCGACACCCCTGCGACCACCGGCAGCATCGGCACGCCGGCGCGCTCGTACTCGTCGGCCTTGTAGAGCGCGAGCGCCCAGAAGTGCGGCGGCGTCCACAGGAAGATGATGGCGAAAAGCACCAGGCTTTCCCAGCCGATGGTGCCGGTCACCGCCGTCCAGCCGATCACCGGCGGCAGCGCCCCGGCGGCACCGCCGATCACGATGTTCTGCGGCGTCCAGCGCTTCAGCCACATCGTGTAGACGACGGCGTAGAAGAAGATGGTGAAGGCGAGCAGCGCCGCCGCGAGGTAGTTGGCGGCGAAGCCGAGCACGGTCACCGCACCGACCGAGAGCGTCACGCCGAAGCCGAGCGCCTCGCCCGGCGCCACCCGGCCCATCGGCACCGGACGGCCGCGGGTGCGGCGCATCACCCGGTCGATGTCGGCATCGAACCACATGTTGAGCGAGCCGGCAGCCCCCGCCCCGACCGCGATCGCCAGCAGCGAGACGAAGCCGAGCAGCGGATTGAGGTGGCCGGGGGCCACCACCATGCCGGTCAGCGCCGTGAAGACGACGAGCGACATCACCCGCGGCTTGAGGAGGGCGAAATAGTCCGACACGGCGGCCGGCGAAATCTCGTCGGCAACCGTGTCGGTCAGCTCTTGGCGGTCAGCGTAGGCCATGAACAATCACGTGACGCGGGGACTAGGGAAGGCAGGCGGGAAGCGCCCGACCTCACTTGATCCGCGGCAGGACCTCCCACTGGTGGAACGGCGGCGGCGACGGCAGGGCCCACTCGAGGGTGGTGGCACCAACGCCCCACGGATTGGCTCCGGCCTCGCGCTTCTTGGCGAAGGCATCCCACACGCCGTAGAGGAAGATCACCACCGCGACGGCCGAGATGTAGGAGCCGATCGACGACACCATGTTCCAGCCGGCATAGGCGTCGGGATAATCGACGTAGCGGCGCGGCATGCCCGACAGACCGAGGAAATGCTGCGGGAAGAACACCAGGTTGACGCCGATGAACGTGACCCAGAAGTGCAGCTTGCCGATCCGCTCGTTGTACATGTAGCCGCTCATCTTCGGGAACCAGTAGTACCAGCCCGCGAAGATCGCGAACACGGCACCGAGCGACAGCACGTAATGGAAGTGCGCGACGACGTAGTAGGTGTCGTGGAGCGCGTAGTCGAGACCGGCGTTCGACAGCTGGACGCCGGTGACGCCGCCCACGGTGAACAGGAAGATGAAGCCGATCGCCCAGAGCATCGGCGTCTTGAAGTCGATCGAGCCGCCCCACATGGTCGCGATCCACGAGAAGATCTTGATGCCGGTGGGCACCGCGATCACCATCGTCGCCGCGACGAAGTAGGCCTGCGTGTTGAGCGACAGGCCGACCGTGTACATGTGGTGCGCCCACACGACGAAGCCGATGAAGCCGATCGCGATCATGGCGTAGGCCATGCCGATGTAGCCGAACACGGGCTTCTTCGAGAAGGTCGACACGATCTGGCTGATGATGCCGAAGCCCGGCAGGATCAGGATGTACACCTCGGGGTGGCCGAAGAACCAGAACAGGTGCTGGAACAGGATCGGATCGCCGCCCTCGTCCGGCTTGAAGAAGGCCGTGCCGAAGTTGCGGTCGGTGAGCAGCATCGTGATCGCGCCGGCGAGCACCGGGAGCGACAGGAGCAGCAGGAACACCGTCACCAGGATCGACCACACGAACAGCGGCATCTTGTGGAGCGTCATGCCCGGCGCGCGCATGTTGAAGATGGTCGTTATGAAGTTGATCGCGCCGAGGATCGAGGAGGCGCCGGCAATGTGCAGCGACAGGATGGCGAAGTCGACGGCCGGGCCGGGCTGGCCCGCGGTCGAGGACAGCGGCGGATAGATCGTCCAGCCGCCGCCGACGCCGGTGGCGCCGGGGCTGCTCGGCATGAACAGAGAGTTGATGAGAAGGAGGAACGCCCGCGGCAGCCTCCAGAACGAGATGTTGTTCATGCGCGGGAACGCCATGTCGGGCGCTCCGATCATGATCGGCACAAACCAGTTGCCGAAGCCGCCGATCAGCGCCGGCATGACCATGAAGAAGATCATGATCAGGCCATGCGACGTGGTGAACACGTTGAACATGTGCGCGTCATGGAAGATCTGCATGCCGGGCTGCTGCAATTCCAGCCGCATGCCGATCGACAGCGCGCCGCCGACCACGCCCGCAACCATCGCGAACCACAGATACATCATGCCGATGTCCTTGTGGTTGGTT
>JAEVZM010000368.1 GCA_023392225.1 Pseudomonadota bacterium | reverse complement strand
GACCGAGCCGCCGGTGTCGCTGCCGAGCGCCAGGTCGGCCAGCCCGGCGGCGACCGCAGCGGCCGAGCCCGAGGATGAGCCGCCCGGCACCCGGCCCGGCGCGGCGGGATTGTCGGGCGTGCCGAGGCGGGTGTTGCGCCCGTCGAGCGAGAAGGCGAACTCGGCCGTGTGGGTCTTGCCGACGAAGCGCGCCCCGGCATCGAGCAGCATCTCGACGCAGGGCGCATTGGCGGCGGCCGGGGCCGCCTCGGCCATGGTCTCGACATTGCCGCAGCCGGTGACGTAGCCGGCGACGTCGTAGATATCCTTGACCGCGAGCGTCACGCCATGGAGCGGCCCGTCCGGCGCGTTCCGCACCGGCACCTCGGGCAGGTCGACGAAGGCATGGACGGTATCGTTGGCGATCGGCATGGGCGGCCTCGGAAGCGCTGTCGGGTCAGCCCTTGTGCAACGGGGCCGGCGCCGGGGCAAGGGACGAGCGTCGGCGCGCGCCGGGGTGTGGGTCGCCGGAAACGAAAACGCCCGCCGGAGGGGGCGGGCGGCAACGCTGTGGGTGGAAGCCTCAGGCCTGGGGCTGCGGCTCGAGCCCGCCTTCCGGCGGCGGCTTGCTCGGCCGCGACTTGGTGACCGGCACGGCCGAGCCGCGCGAGGTCTGCGAATCGTCGTCCGAGTCGCGGACCGGCGGGTGGCCGGCGATGAGGTTGCGGATCTCCTCGCCGGTCAGGGTCTCGTATTCGAGGAGGCCCTGGGCGAGGGTCTCGAGACCGTCGCGGTTCTCGGTGAGGATGCGCTGCGCCTCGGACAGGCCGGTCTCGACCAGGCGGCGGATCTCGGCGTCGATCTTGCGCGCCGTCTCCTCGGAGACGTTCTGGGTGCGCGACACCGAATGGCCGAGGAACACCTCCTCCTGGTTCTCGCCATAGGCGACGGTGCCGAGCTCGGCCGAGAGGCCCCAGCGGGTCACCATCATCCGGGCGAGGCGGGTCGCCTGCTCGATGTCCGAGGCGGCGCCGGAGGTGACCTTGTCCTTGCCGAAGATGATCTCCTCGGCGACGCGGCCGCCCATCATGATGGCGAGGCGCGAGGTCATCTGCTCGAGGGTCATCGACAGCTTGTCGCGCTCGGGCAGCTGCATGACCATGCCGAGGGCACGGCCGCGCGGGATGATCGTCGCCTTGTGGACCGGATCGGTAGCCGGGACGTTGAGTGCGACGATGGCGTGGCCGGCCTCGTGATAGGCGGTGAGGCGCTTCTCGTCCTCGCTCATCACCAAGGTGCGGCGCTCGGCACCCATCATCACCTTGTCCTTGGCGTCCTCGAACTCCTGCATGGTGACGAGGCGCTTGCCGCGACGGGCGGCGAGCAGGGCCGCCTCGTTGACGAGGTTCATGAGGTCGGCGCCAGAGAAGCCGGGCGTGCCGCGGGCGATGGTCTTGAGGTCGACGTCCGGCGCCATCGGCACCTTGCGGGCATGGACCTTGAGGATCTTCTCGCGGCCGACGACGTCCGGGTTGGGGACGACGATCTGGCGGTCGAAGCGGCCCGGGCGGAGCAGCGCGGGATCGAGCACGTCCGGCCGGTTGGTGGCCGCGATGAGGATGATGCCCTCGTTCGACTCGAACCCATCCATCTCGACGAGGAGCTGGTTCAGCGTCTGCTCGCGCTCGTCATTGCCGCCGCCGAGGCCGGCGCCGCGGTGACGACCGACCGCGTCGATCTCGTCGATGAAGATGATGCAGGGCGCGTTCTTCTTGGCCTGCTCGAACATGTCGCGGACGCGGGACGCGCCGACGCCGACGAACATCTCGACGAAGTCGGAGCCCGAGATGGTGAAGAACGGCACGTTCGCCTCGCCTGCGATGGCGCGGGCGAGCAGCGTCTTGCCGGTGCCGGGCGGGCCAACGAGCAGCACGCCGCGCGGAATGCGGCCGCCGAGGCGCTGGAACTTCTGCGGGTCGCGCAGGAACTCGACGATCTCCTGGAGGTCTTCCTTGGCCTCGTCGACGCCGGCGACATCCTCGAAGGTGACGCGGCCATGGGCCTCGGTGAGGAGCTTCGCCTTCGACTTGCCGAAGCCGAGCGCCTTGCCGCCGGTGCCCTGCATCTGGCGCATGAAGAAGATCCAGACCGCAAGGATCAGGAACATCGGCAGCCACGAGATCAGCATGCCGATCAGCGACTGGCCACCCTCGGTCGGCGGCTTGGCGGTGATCGTGACGCCGCGCTCCTCGAGGCGGTTGACGAGCTCGGGATCCTCGGGGGCGTAGGTCTGGAACGAGCCGCCATTGGCGTAGATGCCGCTGATCTGCTGGCCGGAGATCACGACGTTGCGGACCTGACCCTGATCGACGTCGGAGAGGAACTGCGAATAGGAGATGTCCTGTCCCGCGGTCCTCTGGCCGGAATTCTGGAAGAGGTTGAAGAGCGCAATCAGGACAAGCCCGATGATCACCCACAACGCTAAGTTACGGAAATTCGAGTTCATGCTCGTCCCTTGAGCGCTCGCGGGCAGACCCGGCCCGGTTCTGGGGCCTAAGATAGGTGCCGAAAGTTCCAATGCCAATAAGACTTTCCGCCCCCATCATGCTGAAATTGGGGCAGCGTGAACAGCTTCCTTCGCAGCGCGACCCCGCCCAGGCCCTGTCAGGTCA
>JAEVZM010000359.1 GCA_023392225.1 Pseudomonadota bacterium | reverse complement strand
CTTGACGTGTGTGCACCGAAAATGGATCCCAGAACCGAGCAAGTGATCGCCGCGCTTCGCCCGGAGGCGCGGGACGCGCCCGAGAGCGGCATCGTCGAGGTCTTCAACTATGGCCGCGGCCGCCCCGGCCTGATCCCGATGTGGGCAGGCGAGGGCGACCTGCCGACGCCGGACTTCATCTACGAGGCGGCCGTTCGCTCGCTGCGCGACGGCGAGACCTTCTACAGCGCCCAGCGCGGCATTCCCGAGCTGCGTGCCGCCCTTGCCCGCTATCATGAGCGCACCTATGGGCGCTCGTTCGGCGACGAGCGGTTCTTCGTCACCGGCGGCGGCATGCAGGCGATCCAGATCGCCGCGCGGATGGTCGCCGGACCGGGCGACGAGGTCCTGGTGCCGGTGCCGTCCTGGCCGAACATCACGGCGGCGATCGCCATCAATGGCGGCATCCCGGTGGGTGTGCCGCTCCGCTTCGGCAACGACGGCTGGCGCCTCGATCTCGAGGAGTTCTTCGCCGCCGCCACGCCGCGGACGCGCGGCATCTTCCTCAACTCGCCGGCCAATCCGACCGGCTGGACCGCGACCCGCGAGGAGCTGGCGGCGATTCTCGACTTCGCCCGGGCGCGCGACCTCTTCATCATCGCCGACGAGGTCTACCATCAGTTCTACTTCGCCGGGTCGGAAGGGCGCGCCCCGTCGTTCCACGACGTCGCCGGGCCGGAAGACCGGGTGCTCTACGTCAACACCTTCTCCAAGAACTGGGCGATGACCGGATGGAGGATCGGCTGGCTGTCGACCACGCCGGCGCTCGGCCAGACGATCGAGAACCTCATCCAGTATTCGACGTCCGGCGTGGCGGCCTTCATGCAGCGCGCCGCGGTGGCGGCGCTCGACGACGGCGACGCCTTCCTCGCCATGCAGGTCGACCGGGTCCGGAAGAGCCGCGCGATCGTCTCCGAAGGGCTTGCCGCCACCGGCCGGGCGCAGGTGCAGGCGCCCGATGGCGCCTTCTACCTGTTCTTCGCAGTGGACGGCGAGCACGACACCCGCTCGCTCGCCAAGCGGATCATCGACGAGGCCAATGTCGGCCTCGCTCCCGGCAGCGCCTTCGGCCCCGCGGGCGAAGGCTACATGCGGCTCTGTTTCGCGGCGCGTCCCGAGATCGTGCAGGACGCCACCGACCGGCTGGCGGCCTGGCTTCGCGGCGGGTGACGCCTACTGGTCGATGAGGTCGATCCGCACCGAGCGGATCTCGACGCCGGTGCCCGAACCGGGCAGGCCCGGCTCGATGATGATGTAGTCGCCCGCCGGGTCGGTGCGCATGGCGGGCACCCGCCAGACCAGCCCGAGCGGGGTGAAGTCCGAGGCGAGATTGGCGGTCTGCCAATGGCTGATCGCGACGCCGCTCTGGTAGGCGAAGCGCATCGACGTGGCGCCGTTCTCGCGGGCCGAGCGGGCATCGAGCGTGACCCGGACCGTCTGGCCGGCGAGCCGGCTCGACAGACCGGCGCCGATGATCACCTTCGCCCCGGCCGAGGCCGTCGAGGTCGAGATGCGGGCGAACTGGCCGTCGAAGCGCACCGGATTGTCCGGGTCGCTCTCGAACACCGTCGGGTCCTGTCCGTCGAACAGCGAGAAGCTGTTGGTCACCGTGACCGCCTCCTTCGGCAGGCGCACGGCGGTCTCGGGGTCGCTGACGCCGCCCGGCGCGTCGGTGCGGAGCACGACCGGGGTCGCGGGCGGCGCGGGCGCGTGCGGCCAGAGCACCCAGACGATCCCGCCGACGAGGACGACCGACAGGGCCAGGACCACGCCGACGAGGAGGCGGACGTGCGACTGCTCGGAAAGCGCTCCGGCTCCGCCCATCCGGATCGCCGGCCACGACGGGAGGCGCTGCGGCCACGCGAATTTCGGCTTGCGGGCTTCCGGTGCCGGCGAGGATTGCCCATCCGCCATTGGAGGCGGTGCGTCGAGCATGGCCGCGTCGTCATCGGCGTCCGACCAGCCGGCGAGATCGTCGTCGTAGGCGGTCCCCGGCGCAGCATCCTGGGTCGCCTTCGAGGTCGCCGTCGGGGGCTCCGGATCGGGATCGAGGTCGGCGGCGAGGAGGGCGAGCTCTACCGCCCGGCTGGCATCGTCGAGCGAGCGGCGCGGTGCCGGCGCCTCGACTTCTACGCCCGCGTCGTCGTCGGCGACCTCGTCCGGCGCGTCGTCGCCGGCAATCCCCCCGAAGCTCGGCGGGTAGTCGGCCTCGTCGTCCCGATCGG
This sequence comes from Pseudomonadota bacterium, assembly GCA_023392225.1. Taxonomy (GTDB): domain Bacteria; phylum Pseudomonadota; class Alphaproteobacteria; order Rhizobiales; family Kaistiaceae; genus Bauldia. Next base: position 3,900 of record JAEVZM010000359.1, on the reverse strand, counting down.
GCGGATCGGCGAGGTGCCCGGCATCGTCGTCGTGCGCCGCGGCCTCGCTCATGCTGGCGAAGACCTGGACGACCTCGTCCTCGATGGTGGCGACCGCCGAATCGAACTGGCCGACCCGCTGGTCGATCTCGTCCTCGGCAAGCGGTGGATTGTATGCCCACAGGCGGTTGATCATCGCGCGGCGGGCCTGGGCATAGGCCTCCTCGCGCGCCTCGGGCGTCGTGAGCCCACGATCGATGATCGACTGCCTGAGGACGGAGTAGAAATCACCCATGCAGGTCTGGTCCGTGTGATTGGTGCATGTCGGTGCCGGGTCGCCGCTCAGCCATGGAGCGCCATCTCCGGACCGCCGAGGATCATCGGGTCGGTGCGGCCGATCGCCTTCTTGTCCTTGCCGGGATAGGCGAGAGTGGACAGCACGTGGCGGATGACCTCGAGGCGGGCCCGCTTCTTGTCGTTGGAGCGGAGCACTGTCCAGGGCGCCTCGGCGGTGTGCGAGGCGATGAACATCTCGTCGCGGGCGCGCGTATAGGCGTCCCACTTGCCCATCGCCGCATAGTCGACGGGCGAGAGCTTCCAGATCTTGAGCGGATCATGACGGCGCTCGTGGAAGCGCTTGAGCTGCATCTCGAACCCGACCGTCAGCCAGAACTTGAAGAGGTGGGTGCCCTGGCCGACCAGCATGCGCTCGAAGCCGGGCACCGAATCGAGGAACTGCCGGTGCTCGGCCCGCGTGCAGAAGCCCATCACCGGCTCGACACCGGCCCGATTGTACCAGGAGCGGTCGAACAGCACCATCTCGCCGGCCGTCGGCAGCTGGGCGACGTAGCGCTGGAAATACCATTGGCCGCGCTCGATCTCGCTGGGGGCGGGCAGGGCGACGAGGCGGGCGGAGCGGGGATTGAGGTATTGGCGGAAGGCGAAGATCGAGCCGCCCTTGCCGGCGGCGTCACGCCCTTCGAACACCAGCACCACCCGCATGCCGGACTGGTTGACGTGGCGCTGGAGCTTGACCAGCTCGATCTGGAGCGTGGTCAGCTGCGCCTCGTAGTCCTTGTCCTTCATCGGCTCGTCGTAGGGATATCCCCCGGACTTGAAAGCCTCGTCCGCGATCCAGGCGGGCAGGACTGGCTCGTCGAGGTCGAAGCTGCCCCGCCGCGTCTTGATCCGCGGGGCATCGGTCTCCGGACGGATCACCGCCGGAATCGTCTTCTTGTGCTTGCCGTTCTTGGTGTCGGACTTGTGCTTGGTCATGGGGCCGGTGTCTCTCCCCGCTCCGAGAATCAGCCCGAACCGCTTCCGGACCTGCTGCCGGGACTTTACATCCTGCCCCGGCAAGCGGTCACTATCGCGTTGATTCGGCCAAACTCGTGGCAGCCCGCGGAGCCGGCATGATGACGGAATCCGACGCCCCGGGCGGTGCGCCGCCGGGAGCCCTGATGCGTGCGATAAGACGCCTCCGCGAGGCGCGCTGGTTCATGCTCGCGCTGGCGGTATTCGTGGCGGCGATGGCCTATGGCACGGCGCTCACCGCGACCGAGGGCCTGATCATCTATGCCGCGGTGGTGGCGCTGACCGCGCTCCTGCCCCGGGCGGCCGCCCGGCGCGATACGCCCTCGGAGCGGCCCGATCCCGCCGATCCGGTGTGGCCCGAGACCGGCGTCAAGCTGTTCGCCGAGGCGCTTCCCGACCCGTGCATCATCCTCGATCGGCGCGGCGTGGTGCGCTACGGCAACCGCCGCGCCGTCGAGGTCTTCATCATCCGACCCGGCGATCCGCTGACCTTCCGCCTGCGGGTGCCGGATCTCCTCGCCGCCTTCGCGCGGGTGGCCAAGGGCGGCGAGCCGGAGCGGGTCGAGTTCGTCGAGCGGGTCCCCACCGAGCGCTGGTACTCGGCCTGGTTCGCCCGCCTCGACGACGGGCCGCGCATGGGAAATTTCGTCGCCCTCGTCATCGACGACCTCACCGAGCACAAGCGCATCGACCGCATCCGCGTCGACATCGTCGCCAATGCCAGCCACGAGCTGAGGACGCCGCTCGCCTCGCTCGTCGGCTTCATCGCGACGCTGCAGGGGCCGGCCCGCGACGACACCGCGGCGCGCGAGCGCTTCCTCAACATCATGCGCGAGCAGGCGACCCGGATGAGCCGGTTGATCGACGACCTGCTGTCGCTGTCGAGGATCGAGATGAAGGCGCATGTGCGGCCCTCGAGCGCCGTCGACCTGGTCGGCGTGGTGCGGCAGGTGGTGGATGCCCTCGAGCCGCTCGCCCGCGAGCTCGAGGTGGTGATCGAGACCGATCTTCCGCCGGCGCCGGTGACCATCACCGGCGACCGGGACGAACTGCTGCAGGTGGTCGAGAACCTCGTCGAGAACGGCTGCAAGTACGGCCAGTCCGGCGGCCGGGTAGAGGTGACGGTGCTGCCGGCCGCGGACGACAAGGGGCCGGTCTTCTCGGTGCGCGACCATGGCCCTGGGATTCCCGCCGAGCACATTCCGAGGCTCACCGAGCGATTCTACCGCGTGGACCTCACGGAAAGCCGCAAGCACCGCGGCACCGGACTTGGCCTCGCCATCGTCAAGCACATCCTCGCCCGCCACCGGGCCCGCCTGTCGATCGAGAGCCGGCCGGGCGAGGGGGCGACCTTCAAGGTGTCATTTCCCCTGCCCGAAGTGCGGCCCCAGGTCGATGCGGGGGATAATTCCTATTACACGCCAGAGGCTTAGCGCGTCGTAAAACTGTTACACAGCCGTCATAGAACCATTGCCGGCGCTCACTAGGTTCCGGTCTCGCAAGAGGGGCGCCGCTCGGGTGCACCCCCGATAGCAAGATCCCAACCTCCAGGGAGCAACCAGGTGAAAACCAAGCTTCTCTCCGCCGCCGCGGCGCTCGCGTTCGCCTCGACCGCGCTGACCGGCGCTGCCTATGCCCGCGACAATGTCCAGATCGCCGGCTCCTCCACCGTCCTGCCCTATGCCTCGATCGTCGCCGAGGCGTTCGGCGAGAACACCGACTTCCCGACCCCGGTGGTCGAGTCGGGCGGCACGTCGGCCGGCCTCAAGAAGTTCTGCGAAGGCGTCGGCGAGATCACCATCGACATCGCCAACGCCTCGCGCTCGATCAAGGAGTCCGAGATCGAGACCTGCAAGGCCAACGGCGTCAGCGACATCATCGAGGTCCGCATCGGCTACGACGGCATCGTCTTCGCCAGCCAGAAGGACGGCCCGGCCTTCACCTCGTTCACGCCCACCGACATCTACAAGGCCCTGGCCGCCCAGGTCGTCGTCGACGGCAAGCTGGTCGCCAACCCCTACAGCAAGTGGTCGGACGTGAACCCGGACCTCCCGGATGCCGACATCCTCGCCTTCGTCCCCGGCACCAAGCACGGCACCCGCGAAGTCTTCGAGACCAAGGTCATCGAGGCGGGCTGCAAGGACACCGGCGCCGCTGACGTGATCAAGGCCAGCCTCGGTGAGGACAAGGTCTTCGAGACCTGCGTCGGGCTCCGCACGGACGGCAAGTCGGTCGACATCGACGGCGACTACACCGAGACGCTCGCCCGTCTCGACAGCAACAAGAACGGCGTCGGCGTCTTCGGCCTCGCCTTCTACGAGAACAACACTGACAAGCTGAAGGTCGCGACCGTCTCCGGCGTCGCCCCCTCGACCGAGACCATCGCCTCCGGCGAGTACCCGGTGTCGCGTCCGCTCTTCTTCTACATCAAGAAGGCCCATATCGGCGTGATCCCCGGCCTCAAGGAGTACGCGATGTTCTTCGTCTCCGACGAGATCGCCGGCCCGGATGGCCCGCTCGCCCAGTATGGCCTCGTCTCCGACCCCGAGCTCGCCAAGACCCAGGCGAAGCTCGAGTCCGAGGAGACCATGGGACAGGGCATGTAGG
>JAEVZM010000230.1 GCA_023392225.1 Pseudomonadota bacterium | reverse complement strand
GCCGCTGCCGGTGCCGGTCGCCTACCACTCCTTCGGCGGCTGGAAGCGGTCCCTCTTCGGCGACCACGCGATCTACGGGCCGGAGGGCATCCACTTCTATACCCGGCTCAAGACGGTGACGACGCGCTGGCCCGACGGCATCAAGTCCGGCGCGGTGTTCACCTTCCCGACCACGCACTAGACTCGGGCGGCGGGGGAGGATGCAGGACACGCGACCGACCCCCGCCGGCTCTCTCCTTTTGACGGGGGTCGCACTCGTCCTCCTCTGCGCCCCGGCCCTTGCCGGGGACTGGCAGACCCTGGCCCCCGAGGGCGGGGGCTTCAGCGTCGCGCTGCCGGCCGCGCCGCAGCACCGCGACAACCTCAACGATCCCGAGCTGTTCGCCCGCGTCGAAGACTACGGCGTGGGCCTCGGCGACGGTTTCCTGATGCTCTCGGTCTTCGCCTTCCAGCCCGACAAGCGGGCGCTGATGAGCGAAGACGATGTCTTCAAGCTCGGCGAGGCGATGGTGCCCGCCGGCTGCACGGCGACCGCCTCGCGGCCGTTGCCGGGCGGGCCGGGCGCAGCGGTCCAGGCCGACTTCGCCTGCCCCGAGGGCGTGACGCTCCGCTACCGCATGCACCTTTACGGCGACCGCTTCTACCGGCTTGCCGCCGGCGGCCCGGCCGGCATCGCCGACGGGGCGGAGGCGGATCGCTTCTTCAACTCCTTAGAGCTGAACGAGTAGGCTTGTGATCGGTGGCGCGAAGGTTGCAAACTGCCGAGAATTGCCGAGAACTGCCGCAAAGTGCCGGACGAACGGGAAGGGAAAGACGTGAGATGACCACGCCCGCCGACAATCTCCGCATCAATGGCGACCGTCTGTGGGAGACGATCCACGAGATCGCCAAGCTCGGACCGGGCGTGCGTGGCGGCAGCAACCGCCAGGCGTTGACCGAGGAGGACGGCGAGGGCCGCCGCCTGTTCCAGCGCTGGTGCGAGGATGCCGGCATGACCGTCAAGGTCGACGCCATGGGGACGATGTTCGCGCGCCGCGAGGGCACCGACCCGTCGCTGCCGCCGGTGGTGATCGGCAGCCATCTCGACACCCAGCCAACCGGCGGTCGCTATGACGGCGTGCTCGGCGTGCTCGGCGCGCTCGAGGTGGTGCGGAGCCTCAACGATCTCGGGCTGAAGACCCGCCATCCGATCGAGGTGGTCAACTGGACCAACGAGGAGGGGACGCGCTTCGCCCCGGCGATGCTCGCCTCCGGCGTGTTCGCCGGCCTCCATGCGCTCGACTGGGCCTATGACCGGAAGGATGCGCACGGCATCCGCTTCGGCGATGCGCTGGAGAGCATCGGTTTCAAGGGCAGCGAGCCGGTCGGCGGGCGCCCGTTCAAGGCGCTGTTCGAGCTGCATATCGAGCAGGGCCCGATCCTCGAGGCCGAGGTCAAGGACATCGGCGTCGTGACCCACGGCCAGGGCCTGTGGTGGCTCGAGGTGACGCTGACCGGCAAGGAGGCGCATACCGGCTCGACGCCGATGCCGATGCGCAAGAACGCCGGGCTCGGCATGGCGCGGATCACCGAGCTGGTGCACCGGGTGGCGATGGCGCACCAGCCGGCCGCGGTCGGCGCCATCGGCCATATCGACGTCTATCCGAACTCGCGGAACGTCATCCCCGGCAAGGTGGTGTTCACGGTCGACATCCGCTCGCCCGACCAGGCGACGCTCGACGCGATGAAGGCGGAGATCGAGGCCGAGGCGCCGAAGATCGCCGAGGACCTCGGGCTGGGGATCTCGATGGAGGCGGTCGGGCATTTCGACCCGGTGACGTTCGATCCCGGCTGCGTCGCCGCGGTGCGGGGCGCGGCCGAGCGGCTCGGCTATTCGTATCGCGACATCATCTCGGGCGCCGGCCACGATGCCTGCTGGGTCAACCGCGTCGCGCCGACCGCGATGGTGATGTGCCCCTGCGTCGACGGCCTGTCGCACAACGAGGACGAGAACATTTCGAAGGAGTGGGCTACCGCGGGGGCGAACGTCCTCTTCCACGCGGCGGTCGAGACAGCGGAGATCGTGGAGTGACCGTCAACAAGCAGGAAGTGGTCGCCGAGTTCTACGAGGCGTTCAATCAGCACGACATGGAAGGCATGGAGGTGCATCTCGCCCCCGAGGTGCACTGGACGACCGCCGAGGGCGGGCACGCGCACGGCCGCTCCGCGTTCCGGACCTACTGGCAGGGCGCCTGGGCGAAGAACGAGATCCGCATCGAGCCGATGCAGATGGAGACGCTCGGCGACAAGGTGCATGTGCGCGCCCAGCAGGTCGTCTCGGGCGATGGCGGGGCCATCCTCGAGAACAAGAAGATCGAGCAGATCTTCAGCTTCCAGGGCGCCTTCATCAACGACATCGAGGTCATCGATCGCGATCCGAACCCGGATACGGACGAGGACGACGAGGACGAATAGTCGGCGCTCCGCACCGGTTCCGGGCAGGTTTTTCGAGAAGGGAGATTGCGCATGTCGACGGTGATCAAGGGCGGCACGGTGGTGACCGCGGACCTCACCTATGCGGCGGACGTCAAGGTCGAGGGCGGCAAGATCGTCGAGATCGGCCAGGGCCTCAGCGGCGACAAGGTGCTCGACGCCTCGGGCTGCTACGTGATGCCCGGCGGCATCGACCCCCATACCCATCTCGAGATGCCGTTCATGGGCACCACCGCCTTCGAGGACTTCTCCTCGGGCACCCGGGCGGCGCTCTCCGGCGGCACCACGATGGTGGTCGACTTCGTGCTGCCGGGGAACAAGGAGTCGCTGATCGACGCGCTGCAGGCCTGGTACCAGAAGGCCGGCAAGGCGACGTCGGACTATTCGTTCCACATGGCGATCACCTGGTGGGGCGAGCAGGTCTGGAAGGAGATGCCGGAGGTCGTCAAGCGCGGGGTCAACACCTTCAAGGTGTTCATGGCCTACAAGGGCGCGCTGATGATGAACGACGACGAGCTCTGGCAGATCTTCCAGCGCTCGGCCGAGATCGGCGCGCTGCCGCTGGTCCATGCCGAGAACGGCGACCTCGTCGCCCGCCTCCAGGACAAGTACATGGCCGAGGGGGTGACGGGCCCTGAGGGCCACGCCTATTCGCGGCCGCCCGAGGTCGAGGGCGAAGCGACCAACCGCGCCATCATGATCGCCGACCAGGCCGGCGTGCCGCTCTACGTGGTGCATGTCTCCTGCGAGGCCTCGCACGAGGCGATCCGCCGGGCGCGCATGCTCGGCAAGCGGGTCTATGGCGAGCCGCTGATCCAGCACCTGACGCTCGACGAGAGCGAGTACCTCAATCCTGACTGGGACTATGCGGCGCGCCGGGTGATGTCGCCGCCGTTCCGCGACAAGCGCAACCAGGATTCGCTCTGGGCCGGGCTCGCCTCGGGCTCGCTCCAGGTGGTGGCGACCGACCACTGCGCCTTCACGACCGAGCAGAAGCGGATGGGCCTCGGCGATTTCCGCAAGATCCCGAACGGCACGGGTGGCCTCGAGGACCGGTTGCCGGTGCTGTGGACGCGCGGCGTCGAGACCGGGCGGCTGACCAAGAACGAGTTCGTCGCCGCGACCTCGACCAACATCGCCAAGATCCTCAACATGTATCCGCGGAAGGGGGCGATCCTGGTCGGCTCCGATGCCGACATCGTGGTGCTCGACCCCAAGAAGAAGAAGACGATCACGGCGGCGACCCAGTTCTCGGCGATCGACTACAACGTCTTCGAGGGGGTCGAGGTGACCGCGCTGCCGCGCTTCGTCCTGTCGCGCGGCGACGTGGTGTTCACCGACGGCAAGCTCGACGTCGAGGACGGCCACGGCAAGTTCGTCGAGCGCGAGCCGAACGCACCGGTGAGCCAGGCGCTGACCGAGTGGAAGTCGCTGACCCGGCCGCGCGGCGTCAAGCGCTCGGGCCAGATCCCGGCGGGCGTCTAGGCCGCGCGCGGTGGCCGATGCGGCCTTGGCCGCGGCGCAACCTGATCCGAAGGGAAACGGATGGACGAGACGCAGACCCTACCGGCAGTGATCGAGCCGCCCGGCCTGCCGGTGCCGGCGGAGAAGCCAGCCGCGCCCGAGAAGGCCGCGGTGCCCGCCGGCCCGCCGGTGATCGACATCCGCGACCTGTCGCTGACCTTCCGCACCGCGGACGGCCCGGTGACGGCGCTGACCGGCATCAATCTCGGCGTCGGCCGTGGCGAGTTCGTCTCCCTGATCGGCCCCTCGGGCTGCGGGAAGACGACGCTGCTGCGGGTCATCGCCGACCTCGAGCAGCAGACCGGCGGCACGATCACGGTCAACGGCGTCACGCCGCAGGAGGCGCGCCAGGCGCGGGCCTATGGCTACGTGTTCCAGGCCGCGGCGCTCTATCCGTGGCGGACCATCGCCCGCAACGTCGCCCTGCCGCTCGAGATCATGGGCCTCGACCGCGCCACCCGCCGGCAACGGGTGCGGGACAACCTCGCCCTGGTCAACCTCACCGGCTTCGAGCGGAAATATCCCTGGCAGCTGTCGGGCGGCATGCAGCAGCGCGTGTCGATCGCCCGGGCGCTCTCGGTCGAGCCGGAGCTGCTCCTCATGGACGAGCCGTTCGGCGCGCTCGACGAGATCGTCCGCGACCACCTCAACGACCAGCTCCACCAGCTCTGGGCCAAGACCAACAAGACGGTGGTGTTCGTCACCCACTCGATTCCCGAGGCGGTGTACCTGTCGACGCGGATCGTGGTGATGTCGCCGCGGCCGGGCCGCATCCACGACGTGATCGAGTCGCCGCTGCCGCGCGAGCGGACCCTCGAGATCCGCGAGACTCCGGAGTTCCTGTCGATCGCCCATCGTGTCCGCGAGGGGCTCCGCGCCGGCCACAGCTATGACGACTAGGGCGCCATGACCGCGGCGGCCTATGCCAGCGCGACCGTGCCGCCCCGCACCGGGGTGATGGCGCGCTTCCTCAGGAGCCGCTTCGTCGCGGTGACCGTCGTGGTGCTGGCGATCATCGCCATCTGGTATGTCGGCGCGACGCTGCTCAATGCCCCGTTCCAGCGCGAGCTCGATGCGCGGGCGGAGCTCGACCCGACGCTGATCGAGTTCGTGCACTCTACCTGGTCGCAGGAGCGGCCGGTGCTGCCCGCCCCGCACCAGGTGGCGGAGGAGCTGTGGAAGACGGTGTTCCTCACCGCGCCGAGCTCGAAGCGGAGCCTCGTCTATCACGGCTGGGTGACGCTCTCCTCGACGCTGCTCGGCTTCGCGCTCGGCACGCTCCTCGGCATCCTGCTGGCGGTGGCGATCGTCCACGTGCCGAGCCTCGACCGGAGCCTGATGCCGTGGGTGGTGGCGTCGCAGACCATCCCCATCCTTGCGATCGCGCCGATGGTGATCGTGGTGCTCGCCTCGGTGGGGCTGACCGGGCTCCTGCCCAAGGCGATCATCTCGACCTACCTGTCGTTCTTCCCCGTGACCGTCGGCATGGTGAAGGGCCTCCGCTCGCCCGACCCGATCAATCTCGACCTGATGCGGACCTACAGCGCCAGCGGCGCCCAGACCTTCTGGAAGCTGCGCTGGCCGTCCTCGGTGCCCTATCTCTTCGTCTCGATGCGGGTGGCGATTGCCGCGAGCCTCGTCGGCGCCATCGTCGGCGAGCTGCCGACCGGGGCGGTGGCCGGGCTCGGCGCCCGCCTGCTCAGCGGCTCCTACTACGGCCAGACGGTGCAGATCTGGTCGGCGCTGGTCGCGGCCTCGGTGCTCGCCGCGGTGCTGGTCACCATCATCGGCATCATCCAGAAGATCGTGCTCCGGCGGATGGGGATGAGGACGGCATGAGCGAGGTCGACGTCGTCGTGGTGGGAGCCGGCGCGGCCGGGCTCGCCGCCGCCAAGGGGCTGGCCAAGGCCGGCAGGACGGTGACCGTGCTCGAGGCGATGGACCGCATCGGCGGGCGGGCCTGGACCGAGACCACGACCTTCGGCTTCCCGTTCGACCGCGGCTGCGCCTGGCTCCATGCCGCCGACCGCAACCCGTTCTATGGCGAGGCGAGCGCGGCGGGGCTGCGCCTGTTCCACCACGACATGGGCCTCGACCACCTCTACTACGGACGCAAGAAGGCCGACGC
>JAEVZM010000197.1 GCA_023392225.1 Pseudomonadota bacterium | reverse complement strand
CGGCAGGGGTGTCGCAGGCGAAGACGGTCGGGAAGAGGTCGGAGTCGAGGGCTGCGGCCGGGCTCATGCCGCGGCCGAGCGCCATCGCGCGACGAGGCCGGGGAGCGCCTGCGCCGCGTAGTCCCAGGTGTGGTCGCCGGCGGCGCGGTCGAGGGTGACCGGGATGCCGGCGTCGCCGAGGAGGGCCGCCATCGTGTCGCTGGCGGCGATCATGCGCGGGAAGTCGTCGTTGCCGACGGCGAGGTGGAAGCGGGGCAAGCGGCCACTTCGCGGCATCGCTGCGACCAGTGCCGCGGGATCATGAGCGGCGCGGGTGGCGCTGCCGGGCGAGCCCCAGACGCGGTCGTGCTCGGCTTCGGTCGGGATCATCATGTCGTCGGTGCGGGCGTGGGCGTAAGGGTCGCCCTCGCGGGTCGCCGCGGTGAAGGCGCCGGCCACCGCCAGCACCGCTGAGAACAGGTCTGGCCGGCGGAGCGCCAGGAAGGCAGCCGCCGCGCCGCCGGCCGAGAACCCGCCGATCGAGGCCGGCCCGCCGGCGCCATAGGCGTCGCGGAGCGCCGGCAGGAGGTCGTCGGTGACATAGGCGGCGTAGGGCGTGCCGGCATGGTCGTCGATGAACCAGCGGCGCCCGCATTCCGGCATCGCCACCAGCGTGTCGGTCGCGAGCGCGTCGACAAGATCGGGCACGTGGCGGGCGAAGGAGGTGCGGTTGCCGGCGAAGGGGTGGAGGAGGATGAGGACCGGCGTGTCGGCGCTGATCCGCTCCGGGGCGCGGACATGGACCAGCTTCCGCCGGCCGAGCCGTGCCGAGTCGTGGGCGAAGTCGGCTTCCGCCGGCGCGGCCATCGCCCTCATGCCGGCGTCCCGGCACGGGCTTCGGCCAGCGCCGCGCCGAGGAGGGTGGCGAGGCGGGGATAGTCGATCTTGCCGCGCTCGGTCCGGGGGAGCGCGTCGAGGGCGACGATCCGCTCCGGCATCATGTAGAGCGGCAGCGAGTCGGCGGCGGCCTCGCGCACCGTGTCGGGGTCTGGCACCGGGCTGCCGACCACCGCGGCGGCGATGAGCGGCTCGCCGTCGTCGCGGGGGAGCAGCGTGCAGGCGACCTCGAGCCCGGGCAGGTGGCGGCGGAAGGCGGCCTCGATCTCGTCGAGCTGGATGCGGCGGCCTTGCAGCTTCACCTGCCGGTCGCGACGGCCGACAAAGACCAGCGCGCCGCGCGCATTGGCAAAGACGTAGTCGCCGGTGCGGTAGTGGCGGACGCCGCCGATCGCGACGATGCGGGCCGCGGTGTCCTCGGGCCGGTTGCGGTAGGCGGTGAGGACGGTCTCGCCGGCGACGAGCAGCTCGCCGGTGCGGGGGGAGTCGCCGCCGGGCGCATCCCAGGCGATGTCGAACGATGCGTAGGGGCAGGGGCCGCCGATCGGCACCGGGCCGTCCTCGGCAAGGTCGGCATCGGTGATGGTGTGGAAGGCGCAGACATTGGTCTCGGTCGGGCCGAACCAGTTGTGGATCGGCACGTCGGGGACGAGCGGGCGGAAGCGGCGGAGCGCCGGCTTGTCGATCGGCTCGCCGGCGAAGACGATGTGGCGAAGGCGGCTTTCCTGGAGGGCAGCCCAGGCAAGGTCCTGGCCCCGCGCGGCGCGGAGCACCAGGCTCGGCACGCAGTAGACCACCGTCGCCTCAGACGAAGCGACTGCCCGGCAGAAGTTGACCGGCGCCAGCATCGTCCGCTCGTGGATCGGCACGAGGCAGGCGGCGGCGCGGGTGGCGGCGAATATGTCGAACACCGAAAGGTCGAAGGTGACGGAAGCCACCTGCGGCACCACGTCGTCGGGCGTGAGCGCGAGGGCCTCCGCCGCCCAGGCGACGAAGGCGGTGGCGCTCCGCTGGCCCTGGACGACGCCCTTGGGGATGCCGGTCGAGCCCGAGGTGTAGAGAATGTAGGCCGCGGCCTCGGGATCGAGCTCGGCCGGCGACAGCGGCCCGGCCGGCGCGTCCCACGGCGTGGCGGCGGTGACGGCGAGCGGCGCGCCGTCCCGGGAAAGGGTGGCGACCAGGATGCCGTCGGTCGCGGCGAAGCCCTCGTCGCCGGTGAGGCGGGCGAGGCTCCGGCCGGTGGTGACGAGCACCGCCGCTTCGGCATCGGCGAGGATGGCGCGGCCGCGCTCGACCGGGGTGGTGTAGTCGACCGGGACGTAGCAGGCGTTGACGAGCAGCGCGGCGTGGATGGCGACGTAGAGCGGCAGGCCCTTGGGCAGGGCGATGGCGACGCGGTCGCCCGCCACGACCCCGGCCGCCGCCAGGAGGGCGGCGACGCGGAGGCTCTCGTCGCGATAGGCGCGATAGGTCGCGGTGCCGGTGGCGTCGCGGAAGGCGGGGCGGTCGGGGTGGGCGGCAGCCGCCTCTAGGAGGTAGGAGGCGAGATGCCGGGCGCTCATGCCGTCAGCCCGAGGGCGGCGGCGATGATCACCTTCTGGAGGTCCGAAGTGCCGGAATAGGTGACGCTCGAGAGGGTATCGAGGAGGCCCTCCCGGTTGGCCGCTTCGTAGCCGCTCGCGCCATGGAGGCGGAAGGCGTCGAGGGCGCTCTCGGCCGCCGCCTCCGAGCACTGGAGCTTGACGAGGCTCGCGTCGGCCTCGGTGGCGGTGCCGGTGGCGAGGCGGCCGATGCCGTACTGGAGGAGGAGCCGGGTGGTGGCGTAGCGGCGATAGGTGTCGACGATCCGGCCGGAGACGTACTGGTTGGCGCTGATCGGCGCACCGTATTGCTGGCGCGTCTCGGCATGGGCGATCGAGCGCATCAAGGCGCGGCGGATCGCGCCGACGAGGAACGCCGAGAGGAGGATCCGCTCCTGCGCGATCGAGTTGCGGAAGACCATGCCGCCGCCGTTGATGCGGCCGATCAGCCGGTCACGGGGAATGTGGACGTCGGCGAGGGTGACGGTGCCGAGGGTCGAGACGGCGTGGCCGGGCTCGGCGACCGCGGCGGTGGCGAGGCCAGGCGTGCCGCGCTCGATGAGGAAAGCGCTGATGCCGCGCGAGTGGAGCCGGGTGTCCTTGGTGGCGAAGACGACGAAGAGGTCGGCCTGGGCGGCGTTGGTGATCCACGCCTTCTGGCCGTTGAGCACGTAGCCGGTGCGGGTCTCGGCGTAGCGGGTCTCCATCGCCATCACGTCCGAGCCGGCACCGGCCTCGGTGGCGGCGAAGGCGCCGATCATCCGCCCCGCGGCGAGCTCGGGGAGGATTGCATCGCGCATCGCCTCGGGGGCGAAGCGGGCGAGCGCTGCGGCGACGGCGAAGGCGTGGGCGCCGAAGGAGAGCAGCATCGCGCCGTTCGGGCAGCCCTCGCCGAGCCCGATGAGGGCGTCCATGCTCGCGTCGGGGTCGCCGATCGCGCCTTCGAGCAGCGGCCGGAGCGGGGCGAAGCGGGCGATCTCGCGGAAGAACGGATGGTCCGCGGCGGCGTGCGCGGCGGCGAGCTCCGCCCCGAGCGTCCGGCCCTGACCATGGATCGGAGACTCGTAGAGGATCGCGTCCGGATCAGGCCCGGGCATGACTGGCCATCTGCCCGGCGAGCTCGTCGTTCTTCGCCCGCGCCGCGCCGAGGCTGGTGGCGATCAGCGCCTCGTCCGGCCGGTCGTCGGAGAGCGCGCCGCGCTTGGCTTCCTCGTAGCCGGCGAGGTCGAACATGCCGTGGCCGGAGATGTTGATGAGGATCGAGGGGCCGGCGCCGCCCTGGTGCTCGCGGGCGATCTCGATGGCGGCGGCGACCGCATGGGCCGATTCCGGCGCCGGGATGACGCCCTCGCAATCGGCGAAGAGGATGCCGGCGCCGAGCGCGTCGGGCTGCGCGATGGCCCGGGCCGAGAAGCCCTTGTGGGCGTAGAGCGCGGAGAGGAAGGCGGAGGTGCCGTGGTAGCGGAGCCCGCCGGCGTGGATGCCGGGGGCGAGGAACTTGCTGCCGAGCGTGTACATCCGCGTCACCGGCGTCGTGCCGGAGAAGTCGTTGATGTCGAAGAGGTAGTCGCCGCGGGTGAGCTTGGGGCAGGCGACCGGCTCGGCCGCCACCAGCTCGACCTCGCGGCCCATCTCGCGGGCGGCGCGGAGGAACGGCATGCCGACGCCGCCGAAATTGCTGCCGGCGCCCATGCAGGCGACGACATAGTCGGGGAAGTCGCCTAGCGCCTGCATCTGGCCGACCGCCTCGTTGCCGATCACGGTCTGGTGGAGGATGACGCAGGTCTCGCCCGAGCCGACCGCGAAGCGCGCCGAATCCTTCATCTCGCGGGCCATCTCGATGGCCTCGCCGGTGGCGACGGCGAGCGAGCCGATACGGTCGGGGTCGCGCGCGATGGCGTCGCGCCCGGTCCTCGTCAGCGGGCTCGGGCTCTCGTGGATCTCGCCGCCGAACAATTCGACGATGCGCGGCCGCTGCGGCTTCTGGCGGTAGCTGATGCCGACCATGAAGACGGTGCACTTGAGCCCGAACTGCTTGCAGGCATAGGCGAGCGCGGTGCCCCATTGGCCGGCGCCGGTGCCGGTGATGAGGTGCTTCACGCCGGCCCGCTTGTAGTAGTAGGCCTGCGCGATCGCCGAGTTGAGCTTGTGGCTGCCTGAGACGTTGGCGCCCTCGTACTTGTAGTAGATGCGGGCGCTGGTGCCGAGCCGCTCCTCGAGCCGCCGGGCGCGGCGCAGCAGCGTCGGCCGGTAGGTGGCGTAGATCGCCTGGACCTCGGCCGGGATCGGCACGTCGGCCTTCGTCGTGTCGTTCGACTGCTTCATCAGCGACAGCGGCTGCTGCGGCAGCACGTTGACGCCGGCGACGTCCGCGAAGTGGTCGGGGGTGGCCGCCGACTCCTCGTAGTATTCGGGGAAGTCGTGGAGGAAATTGCACCAGGTGGTGACGCCGGCCGCCGTCGCCTTCGGCAACGCCATGTCGTTCATTGGCCCGTTCCGTCCGCTTTTGCCGCGACCTGGCGGACGAAGCCGACGAGGTCGCCATAGGTGATGAGGTCGACCCCGAGCAGGTCCTCGTCGTCGATCTCGACGCCGAGGGTCCGTTCGAGGCCACGGATGATCATCAGGAACCGCCGCGAATCGATGAACAGATCCGCGTAGAGCTCGGCCGAGGCGGCCGGGGGATTGGCCGGGTCGTGACGCGGCAGGACCTCGGCGATGACTTCCGCCAGCGCCCGTGCCGCGGGGTCACCCGGGGCAGGCTCGGCGGTGTCGGGGGCCGCCGTGCGGGTGGCAGCGGGCTTCGCCGCCGCGCCGGTCTGGCCGAGATGCCGTGCCCCCCTCAGTTTCTTCGCATCGTGGTCCAAGGCTGTTCGCTCTCGCGTTCGGGTAGAGGGGCGGGCGGATCGCCCGGCGATCAGGCGGTGACGTTGAGGATGTCCTCCAGGTGGAGGTCCGTGAGCAGGCGCTCGCGGCCGGCGCCGGTCACGCTGCTGAGGTCGATGATGGGACGGAGCTTGCCCGACGTCTCGCGCTCGATCCGGGGCACTCTCTGGGCGACGACGCGGGCCGGCTCGCCGACGATGCGGCGGAGGCCGTCGAGCGCCGCCTCGATCCGCACCTCGGCGGTGCGGGCCGGGCGGTACTGGAGCACGAACAGGCCGGGCTCGACGCAGATCAGCCGGTACTGCGCGGCGCCGAGGGTCTCCTTGAGATGGCCGAGGAGCGCGAAGGGCTCGATGCGGCGGCCGGCGGCATCGCGGATCGAATCGTTGGTCTTGCCGCGGAGGGCGGCGATGGCGCCGTAGCAGGCGGCGGAGAAGTCCATCGGCGCGTCCATCACCGCGATGTCGCCGATCTCGTAGCGCAGCAGCGGCGTCGCGTCGTTGAGGAGGTCCGAGATGACCACGCGGCTGTCCTCGCCCGGCGCGGCGGCGCGGCCGGAGGCGAGCGAGACGCCCTCGAAGACCAGGCGGTCGGTCTCGAGCGTGTAGGCGCCGCCGGGCTCGGCCTGCCAGCCCATGAAGCCGAACTCGACGCTGGCATAGGCCTCGCGCGCCTCGAAGCCGAAGGCGGTGCGGATCGCCTCGCGGCCCTCGGGGGTCAGCATCTCCGAGGTGGTCCAGATGCGCTGCACCGAGGGCAGGCGCCGGTCCTCCGCCACCATGAAGGCGGCGAGGCCGACGATCGAGCTGGCATAGCCGGTGAGGGTGCGCGGGCGCCGCGCCTTGAGGTTGGCGTAGATCGCCTCCGGCGCCTTGAGCGCGTCGGTCAGCGTCGAATAGGACTTCTCGGTCCGCGTCCTGCGCACGCCCTCGGGGGGCGGCGGAGCATCGCCGGTCTGGTTGGCGACGACGCGGACCTGGCGGTCACGCCGGAAGCGCTCGGGAAACAGGAACTCGAGGGTGTCGGGCGCGCTCTCGCCGCTCGCCAGATGGGGCTTGCGGAAGCGCCAGCTCCGGAACGAGGCGACGCGCTCGTCGATATAGAGGACGAAGGGAATGCCGGTGCTGCCGCTGGTCTGCTTGCGCACCAGCGAGACGTCGGCATAGGCGCGGCTGACGCGCTCGCCGTCCGCCACGTCCTCGAAGTCGGTGCGGCTGATGACCGGCAGCGTGCCGAACCAGGCCATGAAGTCGTCGAGGTCCTCCGGCGGCGGGCCGAAGGGACGATAGAGCCGGGCATAGAACGGGACGTCGCGGAGCGCGGAGACGACCCGCTCGCGCAACAGGAGGCGCTGCGCGGGAAGCGCGTCGCGGGCGCCCCGCAAATCCATCTCTGCCACCGCAGAATCGAGTGCGGCATCAAGCAAGGGATTCACGGGTCACCCGCGTCGCACGTGTTCCAGTGAGGAACGGAAAGGCTGGCCGTGGCCAGCCTAGCCCTTCATCGACTTCTCGGTCTTCATCGAGCGCTGCGCGGCGCGCGTGCCCATCTTGCGGGTCGACATGGAGCGGTTGTTGGTCGCGCTCTTGTCCGACTTCATCGAGCGCTGGGCCTGCATCTTGCGGGCGCTGCGGGTCTTGCCACCCTCGGCGTTCTCGGCGACTTCGCCCATGCTGCGCATCTTGCGGGCGCTGCGGGTGGTCTTGCCGCCCGTGGCCTCGCCGATCTCGCCGCCGGAGCGCACGGTCGCGGACGAGCGGGGCGCGGTCTCGGCGCGGGCCTCGCCGCCCGGCAGCATGCTGGCGGCCATCACGGCGGCAGCACCCATTGCACCGAGGCGGAGGAAGCTGCGGCGGCTCTGCGCCATTTCCTTCTCGGCACGCATCACTTTGATTTCCTTGGTCGAGTCCATTGCATTCCTCCG
The DNA here is from genome assembly GCA_023392225.1 of Pseudomonadota bacterium. Lineage (GTDB taxonomy): Bacteria > Pseudomonadota > Alphaproteobacteria > Rhizobiales > Kaistiaceae > Bauldia. Next base: position 1,454 of record JAEVZM010000197.1, on the reverse strand, counting down.
TGGGGGAATCACGATCTACGAAGTCCGAATGGTCGGACGGCTTCCTACCAGACGTTGAAAGAACAACGCTAGCAAACGAGACGCCAACCAACAAGTTGGTGGTAGTATCCAACCTCATCGATTTTTTTAAGGCCGGCGCGCGACCTTTTGGTGAAGGTTCGGCCCGGTCGTCGACACAATCATGGCGCCCCCGCCGTGCCAGCCGACATGAAGACGCGGATTTCTCCGCAACTTGGCCGGCAGCAATACCGATCCGCCGCGGTCCCGCCTGTGATCGAGTTCACAGTGCGAATGCCCTCTTGGCAAGTCCCCTCGGGCGGGGCCAAGCTGCCGGTCAAATCAGAAGGGACCGGACGACGGCGATGACGTCGTCGCGACCGCCGGGAGGGCGGTCCGGCCGATAGCGTTGGGGGGAAGGGCATGAGCGAGCGGGCGCGGATCGGCGTCATCGGGGCCGGCTGGTGGGCGGTGGTCAACCACATCCCGGTGCTCCAGGCGCTGCCGGATTGCGAGGTGGTCGCGGTCAACCGCCTCGGCGCCGAGGAGCTCGGCACGGTGATGGAGCGCTTCGGCATCGCCGCCGGCTACGAGGACTACCGGGAGATGCTCGAGGCGGTGCCGATGGATGGCGTGGTGATCTCCTCGCCCCATGTCGTCCATTTCGAGCATGCCCGGGCGGCGCTCGAGCGCGGCTGCCACGTCCTCGTCGAGAAGCCGCTCACCACCGACGCGCGCGAGGCCCGCGAGCTGGTGGCGCTCGCCGCCCGGAAGGGCAAGCAGATCGTCGTCCCCTATGGCTGGAACTTCCGGCCGTTCACCGAGGAGGCGCGGCGGCTTGCCGCCGATGTCGGGCGCATCGAGCACGTGGTGCTGCAGATGGCCAACGCACTCGACGACCTCTTCGCCGGCGAGCCGATGAAGGAGACCGAGGGGGCGATGTTCCGGCCGCCGGCCTCGACCTGGGCCGACCCCAAGCGCGCCGGCGGCTTCGGCTGGGGCCAGCTGGTCCATGCGCTCGGGCTGATGTTCCGCGTCGCCGACCTCGAGCCGGACGAGGTGTTCGCCATCACCGGCGCGTCGAAGGCCGGCGTCGACTACTACGACGCGGCGACGGTGCGCTTCGCCGGCGGCGCCACCGGCTCGGTGTCGGGCGCGGCGACCCTGCCGAAGGGGCGGCCGGTGCAAATCGACCTCCGCATCTTCGGCAGCGAGGGGTTGCTGCTCCTCGACATCGAGCGCGAGCGCGTCGAGCTCCGTCGCCGCGACGGCAATGACGAGGTGATCCCGCTCGCGCCCGGCGACGGCGCCTACGAATGCGAATCGCCGCTCCGCGTCTTCGTCGACATCTGCAACGGCCGGAGCGTCGACAATCCGGCCGACGGGACGGTGGGCGCGCGGGCCGTGGCGGTGCTCGACGCGATGTACCGCTCGGCGATGAGCGGCCGGGTGGAGAC
>JAEVZM010000019.1 GCA_023392225.1 Pseudomonadota bacterium | reverse complement strand
CGCTCCGCGCAGGCCCGAAGTGGTCACCCTGACCGGTCCGGCCGGTCAGGGGAGCGGCAACGGCGCCTCGTAGAGGCGGTAGGTCTTCTTCGGCTCCATCGGCAGGATGTGCTGCACGGCGCGGAGGGACTGGAGATTGGCCTCCGAGATCCAGCCGAACTCGAAGCTGTCGAAGCGGTGCAGCGCGCCCTCGATCATGGCGTGGAAGAGGGCGGGCAGGATGCCGAGGGATCGCAGCTTCGGATCGGCGCCGATGCCGAACAGCCGCGCCCGGCGGATCTTCGGCATCAGGAACGGCATCTGCACCAGGCGGACGAGATCGCCCGAGCCGCGGGTCCGGGCGAGGGCCTGGTTCACGTCGGGCACAGCCATGACGTAGCCGACCAGCTCGTCGCGGCGGCGCATGGTCAGCACCAGCTCGGGGATCATCACCCGCTTGATGCGCTCGGCGAGCAGGTCGAGCTCGGACGGGGTGATCGGCGTGAAGCCCCACACCGTCTCGCGGATGCGGTTGCCGAACTCGTTGACGTCCTTGAGGGTCTCGGCGAGGTCCTGCTTGGTCGCCCGGAGAATGCGCAGCTCGGGATTGCGGGCGAGGATGCGCCCGGTCAGCACGCCGAGCTTGTTCCAGTTGTCGTTGCGCTCCATCACGCCCGCCTTGTCGAGGACGAAGGCGTGGAAATCGTGGACCTTGGCGAGGCCGAGGGATTCGAGGAGCGGGCCGTAGCGGGCGGGGGTGTGCGCCATCATGATCGCCGGCGGGTCGTCATTGCCGCGGATGAGGACGCCGAACTCGCCCTTCAGCGAGGGATTGACCGGGCCGCGGATGGCGGTGCGGCCGCGAAGCGCCAGCCATTCGCCGGCGGCCTTGAGGAGGGCGCGCGCCGCCTCCGGGTCATCCTCGCATTCGAAGAAGCCGAAGAACCCGACCTTGTCGCCGTAGTGCTCGTTGTGGAGGCGGTCGACGATCGCCGCGATCCGGCCGACCACCCGCTTGCCGCGGCGGGCGATATAGGCCTGGCGCTCGGCGTGCTCCCAGAACGGATGGCGTTCGGTATCGATATGGAGCCGCGCCTCGCCGGCGAGCGGGCGCACGAATGCGGGGTCGTTGCGGTAGAGGGCCGGCCGCAGCGCATGGAACGCCGCCCAGTCGGCCGCCGAGGCGACCGGCCGGACCTCGATGGCCGCTCCGCTCAAGCGACGTTGTCGGCAGGCACCGTCGAGATATCGACGGGCTCGCCATCCTGAAGCGGGTCGCGGGCGTGAATCTCGGCAAAGGCGTCGATCACCCGCTGGATGTCCTCCTTCGAGTGCATCGCCGAGACGGTGACGCGGACGATCGAGGTGTTGATCGGAACCGCCGGGTAGAGGACGAGATTGGCGATGATGCCGTAGGTGTGCTCGAGTTCGTAGACGGTGGGCAGCGCCCGCATGCCCTTGGCCCAGATGGCCGTGACGGCGCCGCGCGGGTTGCCGATGTTGAGCCCCGCAGCGCGGAGGCCCGCACGCAGCATGTCGAGGTTCTCCCAGAGCTTCTTGCGACGCTCGGGCATGCGCTGCATCAGCTCCAGCGTCTTGATGGTCGCCGCGGTGATCGAGGCCGGCAGCGCCTTGGTCAGCACGTAGCCCTGCGACTGGAAGCGGATGAAGTCCATCACGTTCTTCGGGCCGCACATGTAGCCGCCGAAGGTGCCGAACGACTTGGCGAAGGTGCCGCCATGGAGGTCGACCTCGTGCTCGACGCCGAAATACTCGGGCGTGCCGCGACCGTTCTCGCCGAGCACGCCGGTGCCGTGCGCGTCATCGACCAGGAGCCGCGCCTTGTACTTCTTCTTGAGCTCGACGATCTCCGGCAGCGGGGCGAGCTCGCCCGACATGCCGTAGACGCCGTCGACCGCAATCAGCTTCGGCGCATCGAGCGGCACCGACTTGAGCTGGCGCTCGAGGTCGTCGAGGTCGTTGTGCTTGAACCAGTACGGGGTGCCGCGGGTCAGGCGCGCGCCGTCGTGGACGCAGCCATGGGCGTAGGAATCGACGAAGACGTGCTCGTTGCGGCCGACCAGGCAGGAGATGGTGCCGGACATGGCGCCGAGGCCGAGATTGTGGACCACGCAGTCCTCGGTGAGGCGGAAGGCGGCCAGCTTCTTCTCGAGCTCGATGTGGAGCGCGGTGGTGCCGGTGAGCGGCCGCGCACCGAGCGGCGTGCCGGCGCCGTACTTGTCGGCGATGCCGGCCGCGGCGGCGATCGCCTCGGGATGGGTGGCGAAGCCGAGATAGTCGTTGGTCGAGACCTGGATCAGGTCGCGGCCGCGCATCTCGATATGGGCCTCGGAATTGTTGACCGGGAAGACACGCGAGAAGACGTCGGCGAGCTTGTCGAAGTCCGCACCGGCACCGCGGCGCATGCGGTTCATGAACACGTCACACTTGTCGAAAAGATCGGGCATTGGCCCCTCGCGTCAGACTGGAAAGCGGCACTGTTTCGCGCCCGCGCCGGAAAAATGCAAGCGACCGCTCGTCGCTGCCTGCGGATGACCCGTAGATCGCCGCATCGCGGCCTTTCGGAAAGGGATGTGCGGAGGGGCGAGGGGCGCTGCGGGCGAGGGTCGTTCGTCCCGGTGCCGAGGCGGCGCCTAGATGTCCCAGATCGCCGACTTGATCCCGAGCCGCCGCGCGAGATCGGCGGGCCACTGGTTCCGGGTGAGCATCAGGACGGCCGCGTCCTGCTGGGTGGAGCGCAGGCGCTTGGTCGCCACCTGCACCTTGTGATGGACCACCGCGCGCGGGGTGTAGACGACGCGCCGCCCCAGCAGATCGCGGACGGCGGTGCAGTAGAGGCGGTCGGAGCGATAGTGGCGGCCGAACTCGGCGTCGAGGCCGCCCAACTCGTCGAGGGCATCCCGGCGCAGGTAGACGCAGAAGAACGGCGCGAAGGTGAGATCGACATCGCCGCCATCGTGGAACGTCGGAATTCGGAGGATGTTGCGGTGGTGCACCGACAGGTTGACGTCGGTCGGAGCCGAGGTCACGGCGAAGGGGACGTGGGTCGTCGTCGTGGGGGTCTCCGGCGGCAGGAGCTGCTGCGGGACCACGGCGGCGATCGAGGAGTCCGACAGCGCGGTTTCCTGCATCACGGCGAGGGCAGACCCGGTCACGATCGCGTCATTGTTCATGATGACGACGTCGCGGCCGGGCGTGGCGAGCCCGATGCCGAGGTTCACCGCGTAGGTGAAACCGAGGTTCTCCTTGTTGAGGATGACCTTGGCGCGGCCGTCCCGGGCGAGCTCGTCCAGGAAGACCGTGGTGTCTTCGGAGGACTTGTTGTCGACGATGATCAGCTCGACGGAATCGCGGAGGTGGTCGGCCTCCAGAGCGGCGAGGCATTCCTTGAGGTCGCTCAGCGCCTCGTAGTTGGGAATGATCACGGAGATCGGCGCGGTGAGGGGACGGCGCGCCTCGGCTCTCTCGATCATGCGCTGGTAGCCGCGCTCGCGCACCAGGTCGATGTGCGGGACCGACGTCGAATCCTGGGTGATCGCGTTGTCGGCGATGCCGCCGTGGTAATACGACAGGATCGCCGGCACCGATATCACGCGGCACTGTTCGACGACCCGCATGATGAAGTCCCAGTCCTGCACGCGCCGCAGCGCGGGGTCGAACATGCCGGCCTTGTCGAGAACGGCACGACGGTGCGCGAAGGCGCCGAGGTCGATGTAGTTGCGATTGTGGAGCAGCGACCGGTTGAGCGGCCCAAACCGTACCGAGCTGGGGACGTTGTCGTTGCCCTGGTAGATCGCCTGAGCGCAGTAGAGCGCATCGGCATCGGGCATGAGGGCGAACGCGCCGACGATCGTGCGCAGGAAGTCCTCGGAGATGCGGTTGTCGGTGTCGAGATAGGCGATCAGCGACCCGCGCGCCGCGGTGAGCGCCACGTTCCTGGCCACCGCCGCGCCGGCGTTCTCGGGCAGCTCGATGAGGCGGATGCGCGGGTCGTCGAACGACTTCACGACGTCCACCGTCGCATCGGTGCTGCCGTCGTCGACGATGATCAGCTCGAAGGACGCGTAGGTCTGCTGCAGGGCGGACCGGATCGCCTCGCCGACCAGGTCGGCCCGGTTGAACGCCGGCATGACGATGGAGACGAGGTCGCCCGGATTGGCCCGGTCGGCGACCCGGCACAGATGCTTGCGCACGCCCTCCATCGTGGCGAAGACGCGTTTCGCCGGCTCGACGAACGGGGCGCGAACGATCGGGTCGACCATCGCGACCCGCAGCCAGTCGTCGAAGTCGTCGAATCGCGCGGTGGAGATGAAGCGGCGCTTGCAGCGGGTGATCACCGTCTGGGTCAGGTTGTCCACCAGCTCGAGATCGTGGCGCTTGTTGTCGAGCAGATGGGCCGGCGGGGGCAGGCTGAAGCCGTAGGGACCGAAGCCGATACCGCCGCGCTTGATGTTCTGGCGACGGCGGTCCGCGATGCCGGTGATCTGCGGCATTCCATCGATCATCAGCGTGAAGGCGCGCGGATTCGGGTTTCCAGCCTCGGCCAGCCAGCCGGAGAGGGTCGAGATGTCCGGCGGTCCGTCGATATGGCCAAACAGGCGCTTCGGCGATGCCACCTGTGGTTCAGGCGGTTTTCCCTGTCGCTGCCATAGGTTACGGAAGTTCATTGCCAACTCGCTGTAGGTCCTCTCGCCAACCTGCCCTGTGACTCCACGACAACACCACTGCGGCCATACAGGATATCCGACGCTGGGCAAAGGTCTTCGATCGGTCCTTGCCCCGGGCGGAGCGTCGGCGACGAGGGCGAATCGGCGCTCGCCCTCGGGCCGGATGGGCGAAGGGTCTCCGTGCGCGTGGCGGCCGGCGGGGCGTCAGCCACCCGTCGCCGGAGCGCCGCGCAGCGGCGGCGCTGCGGTCAGCGCCGCAATGCGGCGGCGACGGTTTCCGCCGCCTTCTCGCCGACGACGATGGCGGTGAGGTTGGT
>JAEVZM010000265.1 GCA_023392225.1 Pseudomonadota bacterium | reverse complement strand
ACCGTCGACTGGAACATGCTCGATCCGGATGTGCTGCGTTGGCAGATCGACCAGCGACCGGACGAAGAGTTCATCCACGCCCTGTTCGAGATGCGCGAGATCTTCGAGCCGGCCGCCGCCGCCCGGGCCGCCGAGCGCGCCACGGACGACGAGATCCGCGCCCTGGGGCTGGCCATGGAAGGCATCCAGGCCGAGCCGCGCGGCAGCGACAGCCAGATCGACGCCGATATCGACTTCCACATGATCATCCTCGAGGCGTCGCGCAATCCGATGCTGCGCTCGCTCGGCGCCATGATCCGCTCCACGCTGGAGATCACCTTCACGCTCGGCTGGCGGGTGATGGCCAACGACGCCGTGCTGCAGCATCGCGAGATCTACGAGGCGATTGCCCGCCGCGATTCCGAGGGCGCCTTCCTCGCCATGCGGCGGCTCCTCCGCAACTCCAAGGGCGACGTGTTCGACGTGCTGTGGATGCGCCGGAACGAGACCGACTCGACCTCGTGATGCGATGAGAGCTTGACGCTGGGCCGCCCGTGGCACAGTCATGCCTCCGCGAAAAGTCAATGGAGATGAGCGACATGCGTCTGATGCAGGTGCGCAAGGGCCGCAACGGCCGCCAGGTGGTAGCCACGAACGAGGAGGGCTCCTGGTTCGTCGAAGGGTTCGACAGCGTCTATGACCTGGCCCAGGCGGCAATCGCCAGCGAGCGCAGCATCGAGGAGCTGGTGCTCGCCGCCGGCCGCGGACGCAAGGCCAACCGGGCGGCGCTGCTCGCCGCGGGCAAGGTGACGGTGCCGGTCGAGCATGCCGATCCAGCCCATGTCGTGGTCACCGGCACCGGCCTCACCCATCTCGGCTCCGCCGCGACCCGCGACGCGATGCACCAGAAGGTCACCGAGGTCGACGAGGAAGCCCTCACCGACTCGATGAAGATGTTCCGGATGGGCCTCGAGGGCGGCAAGCCCAAGCGCGGCAAGCCGGGCGTCCAGCCGGAGTGGTTCTACAAGGGCGACGGCTCGTTCGTCGTCGCCGCCGGCGAGGCTCTGGTCTCGCCCGGCTTCGCCGAGGACGCCGGCGAGGAGCCCGAGGTCGCCGGCATCTACATGATCGGCAAGGACGGTACGCCGTTCCGCATCGGCTTCGCGCTGATGAACGAGTTCTCCGACCACGTCACCGAGCGGCAGAACTATCTGTGGCTGGCGCACTCCAAGCTCCGCCCGTCCTCGCTCGGCCCCGAGCTCCTGCTCGGCGACCTGCCGGAGGACATCCGCGGCACCTCGCGGATCCGCCGCGGCAAGAAGGTGCTGTTCGAGCAGCCGTTCCTCACCGGCGAAGCGAACATGTCGCACACCATCGCCAACCTCGAGGCGCACCACTTCAAGTATCCCTGGTTCCGCCGGCCGGGCGACATACATGTCCATTGCTTCGGCACGGCCACGCTCTCCTTCGCCGCCGGGGTGCGGACCAAGAAGGGCGACGTGTTCGAGATCGAGGCCGAGGCCTTCGGCCTGCCGCTCACCAACCCGCTCGAGATGGGCAAGAAAGAGAAGATCGCCGTCACCGCGCTCTGAGCGCCGGGACCCGCGAACAGGATGACCAGGAAGGACGACGGAATGACCGAGACCTATCGCAACTTCATCGCCGGGGAATGGGCCGACGGCGATGCGGTGGACAACATCAATCCTTCCAACACCGACGACAGCCTCGGCCGCTACGTCCAGGGCACCAAGGCCGACGCGGAGCGCGCCATCGCCGCGGCGAAGGAAGCGTTCCCGGCCTGGTCCCGCTCAGGCATCCAGCAGCGTCACGACATCCTCAAGAAGGCGTCGGACGAGATCATGGCGCGAAAGGACGAGATCGGCCGCCAGCTCTCCCGCGAGGAGGGCAAGACCCTCGCCGAGGGCATCGGCGAGACGATCCGCGCCGCGCAGATCTTCGACTTCTACTCCGGTGAGTGCCTGCGCCTCGCCGGCGAGCTGCTGCCGAGCACCCGGCCCGGCATCGAGGTGAGCATCACCCGCGACCCGATCGGCGTCGTCGGCATCATCACGCCGTGGAACTTCCCGATCGCCATTCCGGCCTGGAAGATCGCCCCGGCGCTCTGCTACGGCAACACCGTGGTGATCAAGCCGGCCGACCTGGTGCCGGCCTCGACCTGGACCATCGTCGACATCCTCAACCGCGCCGGCCTGCCGAAGGGCGTGCTCAACCTCGTCATGGGCCGCGGCTCGGTGGTCGGCGACGCGATCGTCAAGTCGCCGGACGTCAAGGCGCTGACCTTCACCGGCTCGGTCGCCACCGGCCGGAAGCTCGCCGCCACCTCGATCGAGCTGATGCGGAAGTTCCAGCTCGAGATGGGCGGCAAGAACCCGCTCGTGGTCCTCGACGACGCCGACCTCAATACGGCGGTCGAGTGCGCGGTCAACGGCGCCTTCTTCTCCACCGGCCAGCGCTGCACCGCGTCCTCGCGGCTGATCGTGACCGACGGCATCCACGACAAGTTCGTCGACGCGGTGTGCGAGCGGCTTCGCGGCCTCGTCGTCGACGACGCGCTGAAGGCCGGCACGCAGATCGGCCCGGTGGTCGACCCGAGCCAGCTCAAGCAGGACGAGGACTATATCGCCATCGCCAAGGACGAGGGCGCGACGCTGCGCTGGGGCGGCGAGCGGCTGAACCGCGAGACACCCGGCTACTACCTGCAGCCGGCGCTGTTCACCGAGACTGCGCCCGAGATGCGCATCAACAAGGAAGAGGTCTTCGGGCCGGTTGCGAGCGTCATCCGCGTCAAGGACTACGACGAGGCGCTGCATGTCGCCAACGACACCCAGTTCGGCCTGTCCTCGGGCATCTGCACCACCAGCCTCAAGTACGCCACGCACTTCAAGCGCAACGCCGAGGCCGGCATGGTGATGGTCAACCTGCCGACTGCGGGCGTCGACTACCACGTGCCGTTCGGCGGCTCGAAAGGCTCCAGCTACGGCCCGCGCGAGCAGGGCAAGTACGCGGCGGAGTTCTTCACCACGGTCAAGACGGCCTACACGCTGCCGTAGTCCCGCAGCCGCTGCCTCTGGCAGCGGTCCGCAGCGCTTCCCATCTCCAGCCGACCCGCAACGGAGTCGGCTGGAGGAGGCTGCCCTACCGCGTCATTGTCTGGACAACGGCGTTTGCGATCGCCGGATTCCTCGACGGGCTCATCTTCCGTGGCCAGCACTGGCCGCTGATGCTCGGCCTGTTCGCGGTCCCGAGTCTAGAGTGGGTCAGCCGCGCGTTTCTCGCAGTCTGCACCGATCAGCCGCGCGATCCTGAGGAGGAGCGGTTGGTCGCCAGGCTCGATCGGGGTGCCGGCGAGTTTCGCCGCTGGTGGCGGCGTCGACTTGTCTACGCGCGGCGAAACCTCCGCGCACTCGTCGACTACCGTGCCTCGGCGGCTTGATGGCGAACCGTCTCTGGATCGACCTCTATTCGGCTATACCGAGTGCCCGAAAGCCGGTCAGGTTGCCTCTTCGGTCAAAGCATGGGGACCAAAGCGCGTCACGCTCGTCGATCGTTCGCGTGACCGGCTGGGAAGTGCCGAATGGGCCCACAAGACCGTTCCCAATGCCCAGCACCTGCAAGGGTGGAACGCTGACGCCCACACAGACGGCCTCGAGTTTCGAATGCGACGGGTCAAAGTGCATGTGCAACATGTAGGCGCGCAGGCGGTCGCGAACTGGCTCATCGTTCGCGACATGCTGAACCTTGTCGCAGTCAACCAGGTCCATTTTTCTTATGACCGCAGCACGGTTGAGATCAAAAACATCGAAGATGCGATCAGCCATGACCTCGTAGAATTTGCGGCTGTAGTAGTACACGATCATGCTTCGCCGCAGCTTGTGGATGCCGTAGGCAGCGACAGCCTCAAGGTCGATGCGCTCGCAAACACCGCTTGCGCGTTCGTCTGGCAGTTGGGTGTGTCTCCGGCGGTGCCTTCGGCGACCTGCTGGTCCGCTCTCGGGCGTTCGGATGTGGCCGCGCAAGCGACAAGTCCCGCAACCAGGGCCGCAATGAGCGCGCGGCCCTGCGCTTGGCTCACGCCTTCAGCATCCACTCGTGCGCCGGGTCGTTGTAGAAGCGCCAGATGCGCTTCGGGCCGGCCATGACGTTGAGGTAGTAGAGGTCGTAGCCGTGCAGCGCGGCGCAGGGGTGGTAGCCGCGCGGCACCAGCGTCACGTCGCCGTCCTCGATGGTCATCGAGACGTCGAGCGAACGGTCGTCGGTGTAGATGCGCTGGAAGCCGAAGCCCTGGGAAGGGTTGAGGCGGTGATAGTAGACCTCCTCGAGCCTGGTCTCCTCCGGGAAGGCGTCGCGATCGTGCTTGTGCGGCGGATAGCTCGAGGCGTTGCCCGCAGGCGTGATCACCTCGACGACGAGCAGATTGTCGGCCGGGTCGGTCTCGTTGATGATGTCGGTGACGTAGCGGATGTTGTTGCCCTTGCCGCGCGTCATGACCGCGTGGCTGTCGGGCCCGATGACGCGGGGAGGGCGGCTGCCGGCTGCGCCGGGCGCAGAGCAGGCGGCAATCTCGCAGGCGGTTTCGGCAGTGAGGGTCCATGGCGTCCCGGCCGGCACGTAGACCGACCAGGGCTGCCCATCAAACGGGCTCATGCGACCGCCGAGCACGCCGTAATCCTCGCCGGCGACGGTGACCTTCGCCTTGCCTGAGATGAAGACGAGGCAGACCTCTCGGTCGCCGGTATCGGCCTTCGCGATCTCGCCGGGGTGGAGCTTGTAAAGGTCGAAGCCGACATAGTCCCAGCCGGCGCTCTCGGGCGTCACGCTGACGGTGCGATGACCGTGGTCCGGGGCATGCTGGCGAAGGTGAAGTCTGGTCATGGCGGGCCTCCCTCGGGCGGTCTTCGCGCAAAGCGGATCGCGATTCAAGCGGCCTCGGCCGCCCGGGCTCGCTGCCACGCGGCGGTGAGGCGGGCGAAGCGGGCGGCCATGTCGTCGACCGCAGCCCGGTCGCCGATCTTGCCGGCGAGCCACTTCTCCGCGGCGTCGCTGAAAAGGGTCCGCCCAACGGCAAAGCCCTTCACGGCCGGGACGCCGGCGGACAGCGCGAAGGCGGCTTCGAGTTCCTTCTCCGGTGCGTCGAGACCGAGCAGCACGATGCCGCGGCACCACGGATCGGCCTTCGCGATCTCGGCAGCGATGGCGCGCCAGGCAACAGCGCTGGGCTGGGACTCGAGCTTCCACCAGTCGGGCTTGATGCCGGCGGCATAGAGCGCCTTGACGACGCGCGCGACGGTGTCGTCGCCGAGCGGCCCGTTCTTGCCGGCGATGATCTCGACCATCAGCTCGAGGCCGTTCCGCCGCGCCGCCTGGTAGGCGGCGAGAAGCTTCTCCGTCTGCTCCTCCCGGAGGGATGCGTCGTCGTCGGGATGAAAGAACGAGAGGACCTTGATGGTGTGGGTCACCGGCCATTCGGCCAGCCGGCCGCCGATGTCCGGGTCGAACTCGAACCGGAGCGGCCGCGAGCCGGGCTGCTCGATCGGTCGCCCGAGCCAGAAGGGCTGCTTCGCCGCGTCGAAGAAGGCCTCGCGTCCGTAGGTCTCGTCGAGCAGCATGCCGTAGCCCGGCCGGCCGTCGGCGACCCGCGCCGCCGCCTCGACCGCGAGCCGCTTGAAGGCGTTGATGCGCTCGTGCGGGGCGCCGACCCGGTCGGCCATTGCCTCGAGCTGCGCGCGATGGTCGATGGCGAAGGCCATCAGCGTCTCCGGCTGCGGCCGGCGCGTGGTTGCCCAATGGATGTGGTTGAGGGTCTCGTCCTTGCGGAGCGCGTGGTGCGGGCTGCCATGCTCGAGGAAGTACGACAGCTCGTCCCAGGTGACGTATTCCGGCGAGCAGAGGAGGCGCGACACCGCGAAGGCGCCGCAGGCATTGGCCCAGGTGGCGGCGGTCTCGAGCGGCTCGCCGCGCAGCCAGCCGTGGAGGAAGCCGGCCATGAAGGCATCGCCCGCGCCGAGCACGTTGTGCACCTCGATCGGGAAGCCCTTGCCGACGATGCCATCCTCGAGGCGGTCCGGGATCGCGCCAGGGAAGACGACGCAGCCCATCGGGCCGCGCTTCAGCACCAGCGTCGCCTCACTGAGCGAGCGGACGGTACGGAGCACCGAGAGCGCGTCGTCGCCGCCGCCGGCGATCCGCATCTCCTCCTCGGTGCCGACGATCAGGTCGCAGTCGGCGAGCACGGTCTGGAGATGAGCGGAGACGCGGTCCGACTTGATGTAGCGCTCCTCGCCCGCACCGTGCCCGGCGAGACCCCAGAGGTTCGGCCGATAGTCGATGTCGAACACGACCTTCGCCCCGGCGGCGCGGGCGATCCGCATCGCCTTTCGTTGCGCGGCGTCGGTATTGGGGCGCGAGAAATGCGTGCCGGTGACGACGATGGCCTTGGCCGAGCGGATCAGGTCCTCGTCGATGTCGTCTTCGGTGATCCCCATGTCGGCGCAGTTCTCGCGCACGAAGATCAGCGGGAAGGTGGTGTCGTTCTCGACCGACAGCAGCACCAGCGCCGTCAGCCGCTCCGGGTCGACCTTGATGCCGGCGGTCGAGACACCCTCGCGGGCGAACTGCTCGAGCAGGAAGCGCCCCATCTGCTCGTCGCCGACGCCGGTGATCAATGCCGACCTGAGGCCGAGGCGGGCGGCGCCGATGGCGATGTTGGCGGGGCAGCCACCGACCGCCTTGGTGAAGGACGAGATGTCCTCCAGCCGCGAGCCGATCTGCTTGCCGTAGAGGTCGACCGAGGACCGGCCAATGGTGACGACGTCGAGGGTGGCGTGCTCGCCCGACTCTGGCATTTTCGCTCCCGGAATCCGTTGGACAGCGCAGGCGCTGCCATTTAGAGAAGAATGAAACACCAGTTCCAACTGGCGTCAATTCGGAATTTTCATTCCGTTAGGGAGGACTGAGGACATGCTGCGTTTCGGACTGCTTGGGGCTGGGCGAATTGGCAAGCTGCACGCCGGGAACATTGCCGAGTCACCCCAGGCGAAGCTGGTGGCGGTCGCCGATATCGACCAGGGCGCCGCGGGTTCGCTCGCGACGGCACACGGAGCGGAAGCCCGCTCGCCGGACGACATCATCGGCGCGTCGGATATCGATGCGGTGCTGATCGGCACCTCAACCGACACACATGCCGACTACATCGAGCAGGCGGTGAACGCCGGCAAGGCGGTGCTCTGCGAGAAGCCGGTGGACCTCGACGCCAAGCGCATCGAATCGTGCCTCAAGGTGGTCGACAAGGCCGGCAAGCCGCTGATGATCGGCTTCAACCGCCGCTTCGACCCGAACTTCGCCGCCCTCAAGCGGCGGATGAACGACGGGGCGGTCGGCGACGTCGAGATGGTGACCATCATGTCGCGCGATCCCGGCCCCCCGCCGATCGCGTATATCGAGCGCTCCGGGGGCCTCTATCGCGACATGATGATCCACGACTTCGACATGGCCCGCTTCCTCCTCGGCGAGGAGCCGGTGGTGGTCCATGCGCTCGGCTCGGTACTGGTCGATGCCGCGATCGGCAAGGCCGGCGACGTCGATACGGCGATGGTCATGCTGAAGACCGCCTCGGGCAAGCTCTGCCAGATCTCGTGCTCGCGCCGCGCCACCTACGGATATGACCAGCGCATCGAGGTGCATGGCTCGGGCGGCATGATCCGCGCCGGCAACATCCACGAGACCACGGTCGAGGTGGCGGGGAAGGGCGGCTTCACCACCGACCCGGTGTTGAACTTCTTCCTAGAGCGCTACACCCGCGCCTACAAGGACGAGCTCGCAGCCTTCATCGACGCGGTCGAGAACGGCACGCCGACCTCGCCATCTGGTCGCGACGGGCTGATGGCGCAGCGCCTCGCCGATGCGGCGACGGAATCCTCCCAGACCGGCAAGCCGGTGGCACTCTGAGCGGTCAGAACCGGCCGAGCCGGAACATCGACAGGTCGAATCGGCTGGTGCTGGTGGTGACGAGGTCGGCGACGATCTCGCCGACCACCGGCACGAACTTGAAGCCGTGGCCCGAGCAGGCCGAGACGACCAGCACCTCCGGCTGGTCGGGTAGCGCGTCGATGATGAAGTGCTCGTCGGGGGTGTTGGTGAAGAGACAGGCGGCGAGCGCCATCACCGGTCCGTCGGCGCCGGGGAAGTAGCGCGCGATGCAGCGCCGCAGCACCGCCTCATCCTCGGCGGTCACGCTGCGGGAAAGGGCATCCGGATCGCCTCGCTCGCGAAGATGATTGTAGAGCCCGACCTTGAGGCCGGGCGTATTCCAGACCGGCAGCAGGTAGTAGCGCCCTTCGTCGAGAGCGAGGTTGGCGATCGGGAAGCAGTCCGGGGCGAACAGCGCCGGGTCACCCGGCTGGAACCAGCCGAGTACCTGGCGCTCGGGCACGGCGAGCGGCGCCAACCCCGGCGCGAGCGATCCGATCCACGCACCGGGCGAGAGCACGAGGCGCCCCGCCTCGTAGGTGCCGCGCGGCGTCTCGACCCGGATCCCGCCACCGGCCAGCGCCTCCCAGCCGAGCACCGGCTCGCGGGCGCGGATCTCCGCGCCGAGCGCCTGCGCCGCCGTGACATGAACGACGACCGAGCGCTCCGGCAGGACGAACCCGGCATCGGGCTGGTAGAGGCAGAGATGGTCTCCGGGCAGCCGATAGCCGGGAAAGCGGCGGTTGACCGCGTTGCCGTCGAGCACCTGGTGACGAATGCCGTGGGCGTGGCAGGACGCGAGCGAGCCTTCGAACAGGCCGCTGCCCTCCGGCCCGGCATCGATGCCGCCGGTCGTGTAGATGAGCCGCTCGTCTGCCCGCTCGCCCATCTCATGCCACAGCGCATAGGCGCGCCGGAGCAGGGGCACATAGGCCGGATCCTGGGCATAGGCGAGCCGGATGATCCGGGTCTGGCCGTGGGACGAACCGAACGCGTTGGGGATGTCCAGGCGCTCGAGGCCGAGCACCCGGAGGCCCCGGGCGGCGAGATGGTAGCACGCGGCCGAACCCATCCCGCCGACACCGGCAACGATCACGTCAAAGGCAAGAGCCGCCATACCGCCCAACACCGAGGACCGGAGCATGCAGCGGCCGGCGACCGGCTTCAATCACGTCGGTTCAGGCAGGCACCAGTTCGGGGAAGATGGTGCCATCGTCTTCGTCCTCGGGGACGGCGAGGAAGAACTCGGCGAGAAGCCAGCCCTCCGCCTCCCGTCCCGCGGGGTCGATGCCGAGAGAGTCGAGACGCGCGAGGACCTCGTTACGCTCGTCGTCATTGGCGAACTGCCGCTGGCGAAACACCTCGCCGGGCAGCTTCCGGATCCTGTAGCCCGCCTCGAGAAGCGCCGCCGAGATGCTCTCCATGGAGAACATGCGAAGCGCAAAGACGGCGATCCACGGGCGGCGTTCCGCGGCATCGACGATCCGGTCGAAGGTCGCGGCATCGACATAGCCGATCGCACCGGTCGAGACGACGAGGTCGACGGGGGCCAGCGTCTCCATCTCTCCGCCGGTCGGATTGCGCTCCTCGAGATTGGCGGCAATGCCGCTGTCGATGATCCCGGCCTCGGTCGCGTAGGAGATTGCGTCGCCGGAGACATCGAGACCGACGGTGACGAGGGACTGATCGCTGCGCGCGCCATCGAACAGGGACCGGTCCCGGGCGATCAGGGCCTCAGGGGACTTCACCTCGACCGTGGCATCCCGTCCATAGAGGTCGAACAGGCCGGCGAGGGAGAAGCGGTGCTTCAGGATCGCGGCATTGACGCCATAGGACGAGCCGACGTCGAGCAGGGTGACCCGTCGCTGGCGACGGCTTTGGCGCAGGGCCCGTATGGTCTTGCGGAACAGGGGTTCGGCGGCGGAGGGGATCTGGTAGTCGAGCCGTGAGAGTGTCTGGTAGTAGGCCCGCGGATCCGGTCGCTCGTACAC